>CATKEA010000150.1 GCA_949746915.1 uncultured Bacilli bacterium | reverse complement strand
ACTACTTTATTATATTATTATTGTACCACAATGTTAAAAATAAACAATCTTAAATTTAAAAGTTTTCATTATTTTTATAAAAGAAAAAATACCATTAGGTACTTTTCAATATTTTTATTTATCACGTAATTTAGCATTTAGTTTTTCTTCTACATATTTAATTATTTTGTTGAATGCTTCCATTACTTCATCTTCAGTAAGTGTTCTAGTTTCATCCATAAAAGTTAATGAAAAGGCAATTGATTTTTCATCTTCCTTAACATTTTCACCTTGATATACATCAAAAATTTTGATGTCATGTAAAAGTCTTCCACCACTTTTTCTAATGGCATTAACTATATCACTAGCTTTAGTATCATTTTTAACAATGAATGCTAAATCTTTAATAATAGATGGATATTTAGATAGTTCTTTATACTTTAATGGTTTAATTTTACTAGCAAATAGTTTTTTCATACTAAACTCAAAAGTATAAATATCATATGCAGTAATGCTAGGATGAACTTTACCAATAATACCTATTTCTTCTCTGTCTAAGATAATTGATGCTGATATTCCAGGATGTAGACCATCTATTTCTTTAGGTTCAATGGTATAACGATTTTTAAATCCTAAGTAATCAAGAATATTAGTAACTATTCCTTTAACAAAATAGAAATCAACTTGAATATTAATTTTTTGCCATGATTGATTTAAATAATTACCCATTAAAAGTCCAGATACTAAAGTATCTTCTTCACTTTCATTAAAGTATGTATTAGCTATTTCATATAGCAAAATATCTTTTACTCCTCTATTTTTATTATAATCAACTACTTTAAGCAGAGATGGAATAATTGTTTGTCTAATAACTTTCTTATCACTACTCATTGGTTTTAGAATGTTTATTTCTTCTTTTCGATTATATTTAAATAAATTATTTTCGCTATCTCCAACTAAAAGATAAGTACGAGCTTCGTTAAGTCCTAAGGCTCTTAATCTTTTACTTATATCTTTTCTAAGACCACTTTGCCCTTGATACTTTCCTGTTTTTGAGGAAACTGTTGGCAATTTTCCAATAATACTTTCATATCCATATAAACGTCCTACTTCTTCAGCCATGTCATTAACATGTGGTAAAACATCTAGCCTTCTATTTGGAATAATAGTATAGAAAGTATTATCATAGTCAACTGTATAAACAAAACCTAGTCCATCAAGTGATTTTTTACAATCTTCTACAGTTAGAGTCATTCCTAAAAGTTTATTAACATCTTTTAAGTTGAATGCTACTTCTTTTGGTGTTTTATCAATTTGATCATGAGTTATAGTTCCTTCTAATACTTTAGCACCTGCATATTTTTCTAATAAATGACAACTTCTTTCAATAGCCATATTACAATATTCATAATTAAGACCTTTTTCATAACGTAAGCTAGCTTCACTTCTAAGTTCATGATTAAGAGATGTATATCTAACATTATATGGATTAAATATAGCACTTTCAATGACGATTGTTGTTGTATTATCATCAATTCCAGAGTTTATTCCTCCCATAACACCTGCAATACAAATTGGTTTGTTTCCATCAGTTATAACAATATCTTTATTAGATAAAACTCTTTCTTTTTTATCTAATGTTTCTATTATTTCATTATCTTTAGCCATTCTAACTAATATAGTATCACCTATTTTTTTCTTATCAAAGAAATGTAAAGGCTGACCATATTCTAGCATTACATAATTAGAAATATCTACAACATTATTAATCGAACGCATACCAGCTATTTCTAATCTTCTTTTAATAAACTCAGGTGATGGACCAATTTTTACATCAGTAACCATTTTTAAATTGTACATTGTACAATTATCTGTTTCTACTTTTAGATTCATGTGATTGGTTACTTTATCTTTTATAGGAGAATAAGAAATAGTTGGTAAATTTACTTTTTTACCTAAAACAGCTGCTACTTCGTAACTAAATGGAATATGGTTATTACAATCAAAACGATTAGGGTTTAAATCAAGCTCATAAGATGTATCATCAAAACCTAAATAAATATTGGCATCTGTTCCAATTTCAATTTCTTCTGTTACTTCATGGATTCCTTTATTATAGTTTTCTTCAGTTTTTTCTTCTTTTCCTAATTCAAATAAAGCACAAAGCATTCCATTTGAAGTAACTCCTCTTATGGTTGAAGTTTTTATTTCAAAGTTTCCTGGTAAGATGGCTCCTGGTAGAGCTACAATGACTTTCATTCCTTTATGGACATTTGGAGCACCACAAACAATTTGATAAACTTGACTTTTTACATCAACTTGGCACACATGTAAATGGTCACTATCTTTATGATCTTCACATTCTAAAACTTGACCAATCACTAAATTATTGATTTTTTTATTTTCTACTTTTTCAATATTTATTCCTGCTGTTGTGATTTTATTTGCTAAAAGTCGTAAATCAATATCTTCTACTGAAACATAGTCATTAACCCAATTCATACTAATTGCCATTTTATTCACTCTCCCTTCTATCAAAAGTATTTGTATTTCTTAAGTCGGTTGTATAAAATGTTCTAACATCAGTTATACCATATTTTAACATAGCTAATCTTTCAGCACCAAATCCAAAAGCAAAGCCACCCCAAATATTAGAATCATATCCACCATTTTCTAAAACTTTAGGATGAACAAGTCCTGCTCCACCAACTGTTATCCATCCTGTTCCTTTACAAATATGACAACCTTTACCACCACAGTTAAAACAAGATATATCTAACTCTACTGATGGCTCAGTAAATGGATAAAATGAAGGTCGAAATCTAGTTTCTCTATCAGAACCAAACAAATGTTTTGCAACAACATCAAATGTTCCTTTTAGATCTGCTAAAGAAATATTTTTATCAATTAATAATCCTTCTATCTGAGTAAATTGATGTGAATGTGTTGCATCATCATCATCTCGACGGTAAACTTTTCCAGGGCAAATGATTCTTATCGGTTCTTTTTCAGTTGTTTTTAGCATTGTTCTTACTTGAACTGGAGATGTTTGACTTCTTAATAATAAAATATCATCTTTAGTATAGAATGTATCTTGAGCATCTCTTGCAGGATGTCCTTTAGGTAAATTTAATAGTTCAAAGTTATATAAATCTTTTTCTACTTCTGGTCCTTCTTCAACATCGTAACCCATTCCCATAAATAGATTTTCAAGGTCTTCTATTAATTTTTCTAATATATTAGAAGTCCCAAAAGGTAATTCTATTCCAGGTAAAGTAACATCTATTTTTTCGGTTTCTAACTTCTTTGTTAGTTCCATAGCTTGAAGCTTATTTTCTATTTCTATTAATTTTTCTGTAACCAGCTTTTTAACTTCATTAGAAATTTTACCAACTTCACGACGCTTTTCATCAGATAAGTCACGCATGTTTTTAGTAAGTTCTGTAACCATACCTTTTTTTCCTAAGTATTTTGCTTTTAAGTCAATTATCTCTTTTTGGGTACTTATATTTTCAATGTCTTTTTCAAGACTATTTAATATATCTTCTTTTTTCATAAATGCCTCCTTATAACTAAAAAAACGATATATTCAATCACTACTAAGGACGAATATATCGCGGTACCACCTTATTTCACAAAAAAATTTTGTGCAACTTAGATTCTTAACGCGAATGATACGCTTAAACTTTTTATTTAAGTGCTCCTAGGACGAATTCAAAAGACTTTTCTGTTTATTTTCACCAACCATAAACTCTCTTTAATCAAAGTATCTTTTTACTACTTCCTGATTATTGCAATTAAAATTGTATATTTTAAATTATAATACATAATTTTTTGTTTGTAAACTAGTTTTAAATAAAAAAATACATAGTATATAACTATGTATTAAAAACTATTTCTCGCAAGTTGCTCCAACAACACTACTTTCGTAGTATGATTTGATGTCATCAATTTTTACTTTACCATTTTTAATTAGTTGAGCATTATTTTTATCAATGCTGATTAATTTATCAGTATCAATTTTAGCATAATTAATCTCAACTATTGATGTTAAAACATTGTCTTTAACATCTACTTTAGCAGAATAATTGTCTACATCCTTATATGGCTTGTAAACATTTTCAACTGCTTCTTTGTACATTGGTAATGTAGACTTAACGCTATCCTCTGCAACAAGCTTTTCAGTTGATTTTAACACTGTTACATATTTACCTTTGTAAGATACTTCGTAAGTGTATTCTCCCTTTAAACCAGTTGAAACAGTTTGTTCTTTTTTACATGTCATTACTTTTTCTGTGTCGTTTGATCCACATCCAGTAAGACATATAGCAGCTACAAATGTACATCCTAAAGCAAACATCTTTTTCATTATCTCACCTCACTGTTTAATCATATCACTAAATGAGGATGTTGACAAGACTAATTTTTAGGTTCTAATAAAACAACACTTTTGTTATTAAAATCTATATTTTTTATAATTTCATCTAGTCTTGTTTTATTAATACTTCTTATTAAAGCTGGTTTGTTATCAATCAATTTTCCGTATTCAATAATATCATCAACAATATTATCTAATGTTACAGAAATATTATCAATCATCGTTACTTCTGATGCTATCCAAACTTTTTTCAAACGCTCAATATCTTTTTCTTCGATGTTGATGTTTTCTAATTCATTTTCAATATCTTTTATTAATTCACTAGCTTTTTCTGTTTCAGCTAATATTGAAATACTCATATGGCTATTAGTATTCATTTTAGTATATCCAAAAGAAGTTACTTTACCTTCTCTTCGCATTCTTTCCCAAAACTTTGAAGAGTTTCCGAATACTAGTGAAAGAAACATACTTATATATATCGAATATGCAAATTTCTTGTTACTTTCATATGGAAGTTTTATATTATAAGAAAGCTTAGGTTTTACTAAATTAACAGCTAATGTTACATTACTTTTAGTAATTTCATCTGGTTCTTTATCATATAATATTTCAAATTTTTTATTTTGGCTTCTTTCTTGTAATTGTTTATTATTTTTGATAATATCTAATGCCTCATTAACATCAAAGTTTCCTGTAATGACAACAAACATATTAGATGGTTGATAAAAGGTATTATAGCAGTCATAAATTTCATCTTTTGTGATATTTGAAACAGTTTCTACAGTTCCACCAATATCGTTAATAATAGGATGATTTTTATAAATAGATTTTCTAGTTTCTAAGTCTAACATGCATTCAATATCATCATTATATTGTTTGACTTCTTCAATGATAATTCCTTTTTCCTTTTCAACATTTTCTTCTGTAAAATATGGTTCGTTAACAAACTTTATCATATAATCTAAATTTTCTTTAAAGTTTGTGTTTCCTTCAATAACATATCTAGTTGCTGTATAACTAGTCATAGCATTACAATATGATCCACTTTGAGCAGTAAATGTAAAAGGATCTATGCCATCACTTGATTCAAACATTTTATGTTCTAAAAAATGTGCTATTCCTGGTGGAGCTATTTTTTCTTCTCCTTCTAATTTATATTTTAAAACATTAGACCCATATTTGGTTACATAGTTAATAGCATAGTTGTTTTTATTTTTATATGGTACAAAGAATAATTCTAAACCATTTTCTAATTTTTCATAGTAATATTCTTGATCTAGTCCGATAAATTCTAATCTTTTCATTCTTTTACTCCTTCCAGTAAGTAGATTGTTGCAAGATGTACTGATTTACTAACTCTAATAATATCTTCTTTTGTTACTTGTTTAATTTTTTCTCTTCTAGTTTCTAAGTCATCTAAGTTAAGTAAGTCTTTTGCTACATAAGTTTCAATAATGGCATCGCTAAAATCTTCTATTTCATTAAGTGCTGAAATATAATTGTTGATGGCATTTTCTATGTCTGTTTCATCAAAGTTACCTAATGTCATATCTTTCATTTCTTTTTTGATTCTCTTAACTGTTTCTTTAAAGTTTTCTTTTGATATTCCTGCTTTGATAATCATTAGATTATCTAGTTTTCTAACACTTGATGAAACATAATAACAAAGCGAATGTTTTTCACGAATATTTTTGAAAAATTTAGATTCTGAACTTCCTCCTAAAATCAGATTATATAAAGTTAAAGTATAATTTCTATCAAATTCGCTTAGAGTTTCTATTTTACATCCAATAGATAATTTCGATTGGCTGATATCTTCTTGTTCAATTACTGTTTTACTACGTTTATTATATTTATCAACAGGGATAATTGGACTTATTTTTTTACGTTTAAAGGTATCAAATAAAAAGTATTTTTTTATTAGTTTGGTATATTTTTCTGGATCAATATCACCTATTACGTAAATATCTACTAACGATTTATTAAAGAAATCTTGATAAAAGTTATATAAACTTTCTTCTGTCATATTATCTAATACTTCTTTTTTACCATACTCTATATATTTGTATGGTTTATCTTCCATATTTTGAAGAAGTCTGATAATACTATATTTTGATGAACTTTCTTTGTATGATTCAACAATTGATTTATTTTCTTTTTTGACAATTTCAAATGAAGTTGAATCAAATTTCTTATTTGTTACATTTGGATTAAATAAAATATCTCCAAAAAATTTAATTGATTCTTCTTCAATGCCCTCTTCTGTATATTTATCAAGTAATATTTTTAATTGAAAATTAATATTATTATACATTCCACTACGACTAGAATTGGCTGATATATGAGCAGAATATAAATCTTGTTCTTTCATAACCAATTCTCTTTTTGTTTTATAATTAGCATTTGAATATACTAGTATATCTGCCAAAACATTTCTGTAAGTGACATTTTCTTCTGTTATTTCTTGTCTCATAGACACTCTAATTGTAACAGTTCTAAACTTATCTGTTTGTATCAAATGTAAATTGTAGCTTCCCATATCTTGTTTTTCGTATTTCACTTTTTTCACCTCTTTTTTAGTATAACCAATTGCTTACGAATTTATTTTCAAATATTCTGTAATTATTTTTATTTTTTCTTGTTTTTCTTCTTCGCTAAGCCATGAATAATTGATGGCGTTTATATTAAAATTACAAAAGTCTTCAATTGTAAAATTAAATGTTGCTGCTAATTTTTGATATTCTTCTGTTAATGTAATATTTGATACAGTACGATTATCCGTATTTATACTTATTAAACAACCTGTTTCTTTTAATTTTTTTACAGGATGGTTAGAATATTTATCTATTATATTTGTTTGAACATTACTAGTTGGACATATTTCTAGCAGAATCTTGTCATTTACTACTCTTGTTAATAATTCTTGATAATTTATTACTGCTATTCCATGGCCTAATCTTTTGGTATTTAAGTCTAATGCTACTTTAATACTTTCTTCTTGATTTACTTCACCAGCATGAATAGTAAATGGAATATTTTTTTCTTTTGCTTTTTTAAAAAGATTTTCAAATAATGAAGTCTGATAATTAGCTTCGTCTCCTGCTAAGTCAACAGCTACAACACCTTTATTAAGGTATTTAGAAGCTAAGTTTATTATTTTTAAATTATTATCAAAAGAGTCATTTCTTGTCATACATAATATTATTCCTATTTTAATATGACCATTTTTAAAGGCATCTATAACTGTTTCGATAACTTCTTCTAATGTTAATATTGATGTGTGCAAATTAGGAGCAAATCTAACTTCAGCATAAATAACACCATCGTTTTCTAAGTCCTCGCTCAATTCTAAGCAAGCTCTTCTTAAATTTTCTTTTGTTTGAAGAAAACTAACAGGCAAGGAAAATTTAGTTAAATACTCTTTTAAATCTAAACATTTGTCTTTAGCTACTATTTCATTTGTAACATCTTTTTGATAAAAATCGTTTAAAGTATTTTTTCTAATAGAACCATCTAAATGAAGATGCAATTCTACTTTAGGAAGTTTTTTTAAATTTATCATATTATATTATCACTGCACTTTCCAGAGCTAATTTAATCATATCGTCTAATCCTTTTTCTCTTTGGCTACTGCTTGTCTCAGCATTTGTTACTAAACTATTGGAAATAGTTAAAATACAAGCTGCATGTTTGTTTAGAACTTTTGCATTATGAAATAAAGCGAATGTTTCCATTTCTCCTGCCATGCAATGATAGTTATCATAAAGTTCTTTGTAATTATCATTTTCTTTATATAAAGCATCTCCACAATGTACTCTTCCAGTTTTAATTGGCATTTCTAAATTTAGTGCTTTATTTTTTATAATTTGATTTAAATCTATAGAAGCTTTAACAATTGATGATTTATCTTGATTTTGTTCTAAAGCATATGATGATGATGAATATGTATCTTCTACTAACAAAAGATCCATAACATCTAACTCCTCAGTATATGCTCCACTTGTTCCAATTCTAATAATATTTTCTACATTATAGTATTTATATAATTCATAAGAATAGATTCCCATACTTGGATTTCCCATTCCTGATGCAAAGACAGTAATTTCTTTTCCTTTATAAGTTCCTGTATATCCTAAAACATTACGAACAGAATTAATTAATCTAGCATTTTTTAAATAATTATCAGCAATATACTTTGCCCTAAGTGGATCACCTGGCATAATTACTGTTTTGCATATATCTTTTTCTAATGATTCAATATGTGGTGTTGACATCGTTCTACCTTCTTTCTATATTTATTATATCAGACTAAATTGATTTTTTCATCATATTGTTTACTTTTGTGTAAACTTACATTATAATATATCCCTAAATTGGGAGGTATTGTATGAATAAATATAAACTTGATGCACACTACTTAAGAAGAAAATTATATGAGTACGAAGCTCTTTATAATAAAATTGATTTTAATAATATAAGTGATAGAGATTTAGAAATTATAGATATTATTGAAAATTTTTCTTTTTTATTT
>CATKEA010000149.1 GCA_949746915.1 uncultured Bacilli bacterium | reverse complement strand
TTAATATGTTTTATTATATTATAAATTAGCAGCGTTTATTTCTGAGTATGAAAAAGTGCTGTTTTTTTGTTTATGTGTTCGTTTAATTATAATTAATGATTTATATTCTCAACTATTCGAACTAAATGTTGTTGTATTATTATGTAGATTAAAATTTTAATAGAATAGTTTTTTTATAAAAACTTGTTTTTGTAATGTTATGTTTTATTTCTGCTTTGTAGCGATGTTAATATTAAAAATAAACAAATTTGTTGTAAATTCTTGTAAAGTATTAAAATAAGACAATTTATTCTCTTGTAAAATATTGGTTATCTTTTTATAATTAGTGTAGGAAGGTAGGCGGTTTTGTGAGTAAAAAGGTTGTAAAAAAACTTAGACCAAAGAAAAATAAAGCACGTTTAGTCTTTCTTGTACCAGCTGCTAGTATTTTAAGTCTTTTGATGGTTATTAGTATTGGTAGCTATTGGGTTCAAATTGCTAATAAGTATCAAGAAAAAAGGTATTTAGATAAAAAAATGATAGAATTAAAAGAAAAAGAAGATGAATTGCAGGTAGATGTTAATAAACTTCAAGATCCTGATTATATAGCTAGATATGCAAGAGAAAAATATGGTTTTTCAAAAGTTGGGGAATTTATTTTGATGTTTAAGAATCCGAATCAAGAGACTGAGGAATAAGTTTCTTTTTCTTTGAAAATAATAAAATCTATTATATAATATTATCAGGCACTTAATTATAAGAAATCAGGTGATTATTTTGGATAGAGTAGTTTCATTTTTACTTGACGATTTAAAGTTAAATGAAAATGATGTGATCATAGTTGGAGTAAGTTTTGGACCAGATTCTATGGCTCTTTTACATATATTAAAAGAAATTCGTAAAACGATTCCAATTAAGATTGTTTGTAGTCATGTTAATCATAATGTTCGAAGAGCAAGTAAAAAAGAAAAGGTAGAATTAGAAAATTGGTGTTTAAAGAATGATATTGTTTTTGAATCCATGGTTATTGAAAAATATAGTGATGATAACTTTCATAATGAAGCACGTAATATTAGATATCATTTTTTTGAGGAGTTACTTGAAAAGTATCAAGCTAATTATCTGATGACTGCTCATCATGGAGATGATTTAATTGAAACGATTTTGATGCGTTTAGTGAGAGGTTCAACTTTACGTGGATATAGTGGTTTTTCTACTGTTGTTGATTATCCTAATTATAAATTAGTTAGACCATTGATTCATGTTACAAAGCAAGAAATAGAGATTTTTGATAAGAAACATAAAATTCCTTATGCTATTGATAAGTCAAACTATAAAGATAAATATACAAGAAATCGTTATAGAAAATATATGTTGCCTTTTTTAAAAAACGAAGATAAAAATGTACATGAGCATTTTTTAAAGTTTAGTAAACTGTTAGTTCAATATGATGATTTTATTACAAAACAAGTAGATAAGATATTTAAAAAGGTCTATTATGATAATAAGATAGATATTAGTAAATATTTTGATTTAGAAGAATTATTACAAACAAGAGTCATATATAAGATATTAGAGGATGTTTTTCAAGATGATTTAATGCTTGTTAATGATCGTCATGTGAAATTAGTAAGAGATTTGATTACTTCTAAGAAAAAAAATGCTTATATATATTTACCACATGGTAAAAGGCTAGTTAAGTCTTATGATTTTGTAGAAATTCTTTCATCAATTGATGATGTAACATCGTATGAAATTGAGTTAATTGATTATGCAGTGCTTCCAAATGGTAAACATTTAGAAGTAGTAAATGAATGTGCTGATAATGGAAATGATGTATGCAGATTAAATAGTTCAGATATTAGTTTGCCACTTTATGTTAGAACTAGGAAACATGGGGATGCAATGTCATTGATGGGAATGAATGGTCATAAAAAGGTTAAGGATATATTTATTGATAAGAAGATTTCTTTAGTAGATAGAGAACTTTGGCCAGTGGTAGTTGATTCTAAAGGAGTTATTGTTTGGCTACCTGGAATAAAAAAGAGTAAATTTAATAGAAAAAAATCAGAAAAAAGTGATATAATAATTAGATATTACTGATTGAGGAGGAATTGAATTTGAAAAAGAATACAATAAAAAGAGGATTGATTCCATATTTATTTTTGGTGTTAATAGTATTTGGAGTATATTATTTTTATAATGTTATGAATCAAAAAGTTCATAAACTTACATATGATCAAATGATTGTAGCAATGTATGATGGAACTGTTGAAGAAGTATTAATTACACCTAAAAATAGAGCAAGTGTATATGAGATTACTGGTAAGCAAAAAGGTTATGCAAAGAATGAGTATTTTGCTGTTAGAGTTCCTTTAAGCGATCAAGTTGTTAGAGAGATACTTGAAGCTAGAAATGAACATAGTTTTAAGATGAAGACTGCGGAAGATCCAGCATCTAGTTCTTTATGGCTTATTATTGTTAACTTTGTTCCTACTTTGATGTTGATTGGTGTTGCTTTCTTTGTTATAACTAGACAAATGGGTGGTGCCAATAAATCTATGGATTTTGGTAAAAGTAAGGCGCGTTTAAATAATGATAATAATAAGGTAACATTTAAAGATGTAGCAGGATTAAAGGAAGAAAAGGAAGAAGTTGGAGAATTAATTGATTTTTTGAAAAATCCAAAAAAATTTACTAAGCTTGGTGCAAGAATTCCAAAAGGTGTTTTACTAGTTGGTCCACCAGGAACAGGAAAGACTTTGTTGGCTAAAGCAGTTGCTGGTGAAGCTAATGTTCCATTTTATTATATAAGTGGTTCTGATTTTGTTGAGCTTTTTGTTGGAGTAGGTGCTAGTCGTGTTCGTGATATGTTTAAACAAGCAAAACATAATGCACCATGTTTAATCTTTATAGATGAAATTGATGCTGTTGGTAGACAACGTGGTACTGGTTTAGGTGGAGGTCATGATGAACGTGAGCAAACTTTAAATCAGTTATTAACTGAAATGGATGGTTTTGGTGCTAATGAGGGAATTATTATTATTGCAGCTACTAATAGAGCTGATGTTCTTGATCCAGCACTTCTTCGTCCAGGACGTTTTGATAGGCAAGTAACAGTTGATTTACCTGATGTTCGTGAACGTGAAGAAATTTTAGGGGTTCATGCTCGTGATAAAGTATTATCTTCTTCTGTAAAATTACAAAACTTAGCTAAAAGAACACCTGGATTTAGTGGAGCAGCTCTTGAGAATTTATTAAATGAAGCAGCACTTCTTGCTGTAAGACGTAATAAAGATGCTATAACAATGAGCGAAATAGATGAAGCGACTGATCGTATTATTGGTGGACCTGCTAAGTTAAGTCGTAAGTATACAGATCATGAGCGTGAGGTTGTTGCATATCATGAAGCTGGGCATGCTGTTTTGGGGATTAAGTTGCCAAATGCAGATGATGTTCAAAAAATTACTATTATTCCTCGTGGGCAAGCAGGTGGATATACATTAATGATGCCTAAAGAGGAAACCTATTTGGCTACAAAGAGTGAATTATTAGAAAGAATCATTGGGCTTCTTGGTGGACGTGTTTCAGAAGAATTGCGTTTTAAAGAGGTAACTACTGGTGCACACAATGATTTTGAAAAAGCTACTAAAATAGCTCGTGCAATGGTTACTGAATATGGTATGAGTGATTTAGGACCAGTTCAACTTGAACAACAAGAAGGTGGGGTTTTCTTAGGAAGAGATTATAATAAAAGTCGTAATTTTTCTAATGAAATCGCTCATGAAATAGATAAAGAAGTACGTAAAATAATTGAAGAATGTTATTCTAAGGCTAAGAAGATTCTTACAGAAAATCAAGACTTAGTTAAATTAATTGCTGATAGTCTTTTAGAAAATGAAACAATTACTAAAGAACAGATTGATTATTTAGTAGAAAATGGTAAGATGCCAGTTGAAGAATCTTTAAATGATTATTCTGTTAATGAGTTAAAGACTCGTGCTAAAGATATCGGAATAAAAAATTATTCAAAAATGACAAAAGACGAGTTAATTGATGCAATCAATAATAAAGATAAATCAGTTGATAGCAGTAAAGATAAAGAAGATTAGTGAGTAATCTTCTTTTAATATTAATTTTTTATTGAAGAACGTTTGTTTTTGTATTATATTATGTAATAAGAAGGTGATATTGTGTGGCATATTGGGAATGTCTGTATAAAGAGTCGAACTGTTTTAGCTCCTATGGCTGGTATTGGTAATGCTAGTTTTAGAAAGATTATAAAAGAAATGGGTTGTGGGCTTATTTATGCTGAAATGGTTAGTGATAAAGCTATTTTTTATAAAAATGAAAAAACAATTGATATGTTATATATGGAAGATGAGGAGCGTCCTATTGTTCAACAAATATTCGGCAGCGATAAAGATTCTTTTGTAGCAGCCGCAAAATTTATAGAAGAAAATATGCACCCAGATATTATAGATATTAATATGGGATGTCCTGTACCAAAGGTTGCTGTTAGAGCTCAAGCTGGAGCAGCTCTTTTGAAAAATCCAGATAAAATAAAAGAAGTAGTTCAAGCTGTTGTTTCTTCTGTTGATGTTCCAGTTACAGTTAAGATTAGGAGTGGTTGGGATAATGATCATATAAATGCTGTTTTAGTTGCTAAAACAATTGAAGAAGCTGGTGCTAGTGCTATTTGTATCCATCCTAGAACAAGAAGTCAAGGTTATACAGGAAAAGCTGACTGGTCAATTATTAAGGCTGTTAAAGATGTTGTTAATATTCCTGTGATAGGTAATGGAGATATTTTGACTGCTCAAGATGCAAAAAGAATGCTTGATGAGACTGGCTGTGATGCGATTATGGTTGGTAGAGGGGTTTTAGGTAATCCGTGGTTAATAAAAGAAATTAATTATTATTTAGATACTGGTTTATTATTAGAAAAGCCAATAGCAATTGAGAAAATAGATATGTGTATTAAACATTTACGAAATTTGGAAAGTTTAAAAAGTGAAAAACAGGCTGTACTTGAAATAAGAAGTCATATAGCTTGGTATTTGAAAGGGCTAACAAATTCGAACGAAATTAAGAATAAAATATTTCTAAGTACATCATTATCTGATATAATTAGAATACTTGATGAATACAAGGATTTTTTTAGAAAAGAGGAGATATAATGACAAAAGCATATTTTTTCCCAAGATTAATAGCGTATTTTATTGATATGCTTATAATAATTATTATTGCTGGAGCTGTTTCTTTTGTTATACCTAGTAATAAAAATGTAGAAATGCTTAATAAAGAGTTGAAAAGCTTGCAAAATGAGTTTTTGCAGAAAGAGATTGAAGAACAAGAATTTTTAGATAGAGGTAAAATTTTAGTATATGAAAGCGATTATGCTAATTCTGCTGGAATTATTATCCAAGTTATTACAATAATACTTTACTTTATTGTATTTCAGTTTTATAATAATGGGCAGACTTTTGGTAAGAAGTTGGTAGGAATAAAAGTTATTAACAATGATGGTGGAAAACTTACTTTTAATAGTATGGTATATCGTTCTTTAATTGTTAACTCAATATTTGTTAGTTTTATTAACTTATGTTGTTTAGTGTTTATGAAATCAGAAACTTATTATTATTTATCAGCTGCTACTCAGATGGTTAATGGTATTATTTTTCTTATAATTATTGTAATGGTTTTATTTAAGAAAAATGGACGTGGTATACACGATGTTATTTCTGGTACAAAAGTTGTAATGGTTAAGTAAAAGGGAGAGGTTAATATGAGAGAATTTACAGAGCAAGAGTTAGTTAGACGTGAAAAAGCGGTAGAGTTGCGTCAAAAAGGAATTGATCCATTTGGGCATAGATTCGATAGAAATGAAACTGCTTTGTCAATTAAGGAAAAATATAGCAATATTGATAATGAGAAATTAGAAGAAATGAATATAGAAGTTTCAGTAGCTGGTAGAATAATGACTAAACGTGGTAAGGGTAAAGCTGGATTTATGCATATTCAAGATAAAACAGGTCAAGTTCAAATTTATATGAAGCTTGATAATGTTGGTGAAGAAAATTATGAGTTATTTAAAAAAGCTGATATAGGTGATATTGTTGGTATTGTTGGAACAGTGTTTGTAACTCATATGGGCGAGCTTTCAATTAGAGCTAATAAGTATGAGCATTTGGTTAAAGCGCTTAGACCTTTACCAGAAAAGTTTCATGGTCTTACTGATATAGAAGAAAGATATCGCCGTCGCTATGTTGATTTAATTATGAATGAGGAATCAAAAAAGCTTGCTTTTATGAGACCTAAGATTATTCGTTCTATTCAAAATTTTATGGATAATAGGGGATTTGTTGAAGTTGAAACTCCTATATTACAACCCGTTTTGACAGGAGCTAGTGCTAGACCATTTACTACTCATCATAATGCGTTAGATATGCCTTTTTATTTAAGAATTGCATTAGAGCTTCCTTTAAAGAGACTTTTGGTTGGTGGAATGGAAGCTGTATATGAAATTGGTAGAACTTTTAGAAATGAGGGAGTTGATCCTAGGCATAATCCAGAATTTACTCTAATGGAAGCTTATTTAGCTTATTCTGATTTAGTAGGAATGATGGAATTAACTGAATCTATGTTTCAGAAAGTGGCTCAAGAAGTTTGTGGAACATTGGATTTAGTATGGAATGATAAGGAAATTCATTTGGCTGGGCCTTGGAGAAGAGTTCATATGGTTGATGCTATAAAGGAACAGACTGGGATAGACTTTTTTCAAGAGATGACTTTAGAAGAAGCTACTAAGTTAGCAACTGATAGGGGGCTTATAGTTGAAGAACATTTTACTGTTGGTCATATAATTAATTTGTTTTTTGAAGAATACGTAGAATCTACATTAATTCAACCAACTTTCTTGTATGGACATCCAGTTGAGATTTCTCCTCTCACCAAAAGAAATCCAGATGATCCTAGATTTGTTGATAGGTTTGAGTTATTTATTGATGGTAAGGAGTTTGCTAATGCATATACTGAGTTAAATGATCCAATTGATCAGTTAGAAAGATTTGAAGAACAACTTCGTGAAAGAGAACTTGGAAACGACGAAGCAAATGATTTAGATGTTGATTTTGTAGAGGCTTTGGAATATGGTATGCCTCCAGCTGGTGGAATAGGTTTTGGAATTGATAGACTTTGTATGTTAATGACTGGGTCATCATCAATTCGTGATGTCTTGCTATTTCCACATATGAAAAATAAATCTAGTATTTAAGATTAGTTTAGGCTAATCTTTTTTTTCACAAAAATTTCATTAAAAATCTTTGTATTTTATGGTATTTATTGCTATAATTATTATGGGAGGGTTATTATGAAAAAACATAATTTATTAAAAGTTATTTTATTTTCTGTTTTAGTAGTATGTTTATGTGCATGGATTTTTCCAACTGCTTCATATTCGGGAGATTTTATTATTGGGGATAAGGCTCAAGTTGGATTATTTGATTTAACATCATATCCAATGATTATTTTTTCTTATTTTGGATATGTAGCATTTTATATTTTATGTATAGGTGCTTTTTATGGAGTTTTATCTAAAATACCAGCATATAGAAAATTATTAGATAAGATTGCTGAAGGATTTAAAGGTCATGAAACAATATTTTTATCTTTAGTAGTAGTTTTAGTTGCTATTGTTACTTCTGTAACAGGTTTATCTGTTGGGGTTATGTTCTTATTTCCGTTAATTATTTCGTTAGTATTATTGATGGGATATAATAAGAATGTAGCTGCTCTTGTGACAGTTGGTTCTGCTATGATTGGTACTATGGGTATTACAGTAGGATATGGTGGAATTCAATATTTTTATGGATTATTGTCTGATGAATTGACTATTGAAACTGAAATGAGTACTAAAATTATTATTTTGGTTATAGGTATTGTATTGTTATTATTCAATGTACTTAGATATGCGAGCAAGACAAAGAATAAAACAGAAAAAGAAGTAGCTAGTGAGTTATTACCAGAGCAAGTAGAGGATACGAAGAAAAAAGTAAGATTATGGCCATTAGTCGTAATATTTGATGTTTTATTGGTATTATTTATTTTAGGATTATTACCATGGGATGCGATGAAAGTTACAATTTTTGAAGATGCACTTACATCAATTAAGAATTATACTTTGTTTGATTTTCCAATCCTTAGTAAATTACTTGGTAGTGAGACTTATGCTTTTGGTAAATGGTCTTTATATAATGAATTACCAGCTATTTTGTTAATTGCATCTGTTTTATTAAGTTTAATTTATTTAAAATTTGATCAATTTTTAGATGGAATTTGTGAAGGAATGAAAAAGGCAGCTAAGCCAGCTATACTTATGTCATTGGTTTATTTAATTTTAGTTATTACAACAAATCATTCATTTCAGCTAATTTTTGTTGATAGAATTGCTGGATTAACTAATAATGTAAATGTTCTTACAACATCTTTTATTGCATTTTTTACTAGCATATTTAATGTTGAAGCTACTTATGTAGCTCAAAGAGTTCTTCCATATTTTGCTGGAACTGTTGCTAATGCTGAATTATATCCATTAATTGGAGTTATTTTCCAAGCAATGTATGGACTTACAATGTTAATTGCACCAACTAGTGTTGTTTTAATTGGAACATTAGCATATTTGGATGTTTCTTATACAAGTTGGTTAAAAAATGTATGGAAATTATTTTTCGAAATATTGGCTGTATTGTTAATTATATTTGTAATAATACTTGCTATTTAGAAGACAAAATTTGTCTTCTTTTTTTGATTAAATTTTTGAAATTGTTTTCATAATAAACATAGAATTAAATAGGAGGGAATTCTATGTTTTCAAAGTTTAGTGAGGAAGTGCAAAAAATATTAGTTTTATCAAGGAAAGAAATGCAGGATTTAAAGCATCCTTATATTGGTAGTGAACATTTAATGCTTGCTATATTGAACAATGAAAATGATGTTTCTAAGAAATTACATGAATATGGTATAACTTATGAGACATTTAAAAGCGAATTACTTAGATTAATTGGTAAGGGAACAGATGCTAATAATTTCTTTTTATATACTCCACTTTTAAAAAAAGTTATAGAAAATGCTGTTATTGATTCTCGTGATAGTGGTAATAGTGAAGTATCTGTTCAAAATCTATTTGTATCATTACTTGAAGAAGGAGATGGTGTTGCTATTAGGATTTTATCAACATTATCTGTGGATTTTGATGAAATGTATGATTATTTTTCCACAAATATTGTTAATAAAAACAAAGCTCCTCGTAAATTATTAATAGAAGAACTAGGTTTAGATTTAAATAAAGAAGTTCAGCTTGGTAATATTGATCCAGTTATTGATAGAGATAGTGAAGTTTCAAAAGTTATTGAAATATTAGCACGTAGAAGTAAGAATAATCCAATATTGGTAGGGGAAGCAGGTGTAGGAAAAACAGCTATTGTCGAAGAGCTGGCTAGAAGAATAGTTAATAATGATGTTCCAGCGGTTTTAAGAAATAAGCGAATTATTTCTGTTCCAATATCTTCAGTTGTAGCTGGTACTAAATATCGTGGTGAATTTGAAGAACGATTAACTAAAATGTTAAAAGAAGTAGAGAATTCTGAAGATGTAATTATTTTTGTTGATGAAGTTCATACATTAATGGGAGCAGGTGGTGCAGAAGGTGCAATTGATGCTTCTAATATTTTGAAGCCATCATTAGCACGTGGAAAGTTACAATTGATTGGTGCTACTACAACTGCTGAATATAAAAAATTTATAGAAAATGATAAAGCTTTTTCAAGAAGATTTCAAAATGTTTTAGTACAAGAAACTGATGAAGAAAAAACATATAATATTTTATTAAATATTAAAAGTATATATGAAGGATATCATGGTGTTACTATTAGTGATGATAATTTAAAGTATATTGTAAATATGACTAATAAATATATTCATAATAGATTCCAGCCAGATAAATCTATTGATATCTTGGATGAAGTATGTGCCCATGTTAGTTTAAATACAAAAAGTGATGACGAGAAGTTAAAAAAATTATATCAGCAATTATCAAAAGTAAAGGAAGAAAAAAATACGGCTGTTATAAATCAAGAATTTTTGTTGGCTAGTGATATTTATAGTAAAGAAATTGTAATTCAATCTAAAATAAATAGATATGAGTTAAAAATTGGTTCAAATAATAATGTTGTTGAAATAACAAAAGATGATATAAAACAAGTAATTGAGGAAAAAACAAAAATTCCGATATATGAGATAAATAGCGTATCAATTAATAAATTTAATAAGTTATCCTCTATTTTAAAAGATAAAATATGTGGACAAGATAATATAATTGATGAATTAATTAAAGCAACAAAGCGCTTTAAGCTTGGATTAAGTAGTAGTAAAAAGCCTATTTCATTTTTGTTTGTTGGTCCGACTGGTGTAGGAAAAACAGAACTGGTTAAAGAATATGCTAATCTACTTTTTAATACGGAATCATTAATTAGGCTAGATATGAGTGAGTTTAGGGAAGCTCATACAATTAGTAAACTTATTGGGTCGCCACCAGGATATGTGGGTTATGAAGATAATAATCATCTTTTAGAAAAAGTTAGGGATAATCCACATTCTGTGATTTTATTAGATGAAATCGAAAAAGCTAGTCCAATGGTTTTAAATTTATTTTTACAAATATTAGATGATGGTAAAATTAAAGATTCTAAAGGAAATGTTATTCATTTTGATAATACAATTATTATTATGACTTCTAATGCAGTAAAAGATTTGTCTGATATTGGATTTGTAGCATCTTCTAATTTGATAAGTAATTTAGAAAATTCTTTTAGTACAGAATTTCTTAATAGAATAAATCATATATTGTTATTTAATAGATTAGATGAAGAAAATATAAGATTGATTATTAAAAATAAATTATTAAGTATGAAGAAAGAATATAAAGATAAGGGAATAAAAATTGTTGTTGATAAAAATATTATAGATGAAGTGATTTCTATTAGTGATTATAATAAATTTGGGGCACGCAAGATTACAAAAATTTTAGAAGATAAGATAAATAATATCGTGGCTGATAATATTCTTGATAATGTATATAAGATAAAAATTGATTCAGTTTTGAATTAATTTTTTTGTTTTTTACTATTATTTATGGTATTATTATTATAGGATAGAGAGTTGATAGTATGAATCGTTATTATAAGTGTTTTTTCTTAATTCTTTTTTTGTTTATTGTTTCATTTTTTACATTTAATGAGGTTAAGGCAGAGGTTAAAAATGGGTGGATAGAGAAAGATGGATATTGGTATTATTATCAAGATGGTTCTAAAGTAAAAAACAAGTGTAAGGAAATATACTATGAGTCAGCTGCAAAAAATTGTTATTTTTGTTTTGATTCTTCAGGAATTATGTTAGCTGATACAGAAGAAACTATAGGAGATAAAACTTATACTTTTGATTCAAATGGTGTAAGAAGTGATTATTATTTTGATAGTGATGGTGTTCTTGTAGATCCTTCAAAATCTGGATGGATTTTAATTGATGATATTTGGTATTTTTATAAAAATGGAAGGCCATTAACGGGATTAAAAACTTTAGATTATAGTGGTGGTTCTGGAAAGTTTTATTTTGACGAATATGGTGAGATGCAAGTAGGTTTTGTCTATATTGAGATAAATGGTAAGGAAATAGAAGCTTATTTTGATGAAGAAGTAGGATATATGGTTACTAATACTATAAGAGAAATTGATGGTGTTTCATATAGATTTTATGGTGATGGTACTTTTGAAGAACTAGATGGTGAAAATGTAACTGATGATGAAGAGGATGATGATCTTGATTATGAGGATGATCAAGATAATGAGGAAGAAGATAAGATAGAAGATGTCGATAACGATTCAGATAGTGATATTGATTATCCTGATGATAATGATAGTGATGATGGAACAGATGATATAGTTACATCTGGTGGAACATCAAGTGGTGGAAGCTCAGGAGGTAGCAGTGGAGGCTCTTCTGGTGGCTCTACTTATGTATATAGTTCTAAAGTTAAAAAAACTTCTTGCGAGTCTCTTAATAATGCTATTGACTTTCTAATGGCTTTACTTGATATTATTCATATATTTGTTCCTATTCTTCTAATACTTATG
>CATKEA010000148.1 GCA_949746915.1 uncultured Bacilli bacterium | reverse complement strand
TGAATTATCTTTAGAAGCATATGATGGCGAAGAGGGAATAAAGATAATCAGAGAAAGAAAAAATGATTATGATGTCATTATTTTAGACTTAATAATGCCAAAAAAAGATGGTATAAGTGTATTAGAGACCATAAAAAATGAAGAAATCGATAAAAAAATAATAGTACTTACCTCATATAATGCCCAAGATATGATTAGAAGGGTCTCAGAATACGGTATAAACTATTTTATATTGAAGCCATTTGAACTTGTCGACCTAGAAAAAAGAATCATTGAAAGTGTCGACGAATCAAAATACAATAATACATCGATCGATATATATCACAACAATCTACAAATTTCCATTACTAAAATACTACATGAGTTAGGAATACCATCTCATATAAAGGGTTATCAATATATACGAGAAGGTGTCTCAGTTTTATATGAGCATCCGGAAATAGTCGGAGGAATAACAAAAGAATTGTATCCAGATATAGCTGGAAAATTTAAAACGACCGTTTCACGAGTTGAAAGAGCCATAAGGCATGCTATTGAAGTGAGTTGGAATCGAGGTAATTGGGATCTTATGGAAGAAATATTTGGTCATAGTGTCGATATTGACAAAGCCAAACCAACCAATTCAGAATTTATCGTAACAGTAGCCGATAAATTACGTTTAGAATTTCAAAAAAGTTATAGTAAATAAAAGATGGAATTAATGGATTCTATCTTCTTTTTTTAATATTAATAAAAAATTTTGACGATAATTGACTTTACTATGAAAACAATTTATAATAAAACTATAAATAAATGTAAGGAGGCTACTATTTATGGAACGAAAAATTACTAGTGATTTACTAAAGTGGAAAAATGACCCAAGTAGAAAACCATTATTGATTTATGGGAATAAACAAATAGGAAAAACTTATACAGTCATTGAATTTGGAGAAAAAGAATATAAAACTGTAGCATATATCAATTGTGACAACAATAGAAGCCTACTTGATACTATGGAGTATGAAAGAACAATTGATCGCATTATTCTTAAATTATCTCTAATTGTTGGAGAACCTATTTTAAAAAATGACACATTAATTATTTTAGACAATGTCAATGATGAAGCAATTGTCAAAGGTGTTAAGAAATTTGGCAAAGAATTAACTGAATATCACATTATTATGATAACTTCACGAAAAGACAATCTAGTCAAGTTTAAAGGCGAAGAGCTACAATATCGCTACATGTTTAGTATGGACTTTGAAGAATACTTACGAGCTTGTGGAAATAGTGAACTTATCGAATTTATTAAGAATTCTTACAAAAATAATAAGGCAATGCCATTTCACAGTATTGCGATGGATGCCTTTGAAAACTATATTTTAACAGGAGGTTTACCAGAAGTAGTTCAAGCATCATTAAATAATGAAAGTCCATTAAAATTTAAAATGATTCAAGAAAAAATTATTGATTGCTATAAAAAAGAATTTATTGATATGAAAAATTTAATTGATACAGCTAGAGCTTGTGAAGTTCTTGATATCATTCCATATCAATTAATGAAACCAAATCGTAAATTTCAATATGGATTAATGCGTAATGGTGGAAGAAGTAAAGACTATGAGGAGGCTATTGAATTTTTAAACATTAATGGATATGCCTATAAATGTCATAAGATTATGGAAGTAGTACCACCACTTAGTAAGTGTAAAGATAAAGAAAGTTTTAAATTATACTTAAATGATACAGGATTGCTTACAATGATGATGCATTTAACCAAAATAAAAATATTAACAGATGATAACTTAAAGTATATTCTATACGAAAATGCTATAGCCAATAGTATTATTCAATCAGGATATAATTTATACTATTATCAGTCAGAAGGAAAAGCTGAAGTACCATTTATCGTTCAAACTAGAAACGGAAAGGTTATTCCAATAGAATTAGTTAATAAAAATATATCAAAGTCTAAGTCATTGACTTTATTTATGAACAAATATAATACAGAAGAAGCAATACGTGTTACAGAAGACAACTTTTCTATGAAAAAGAATGTCAAATATATTCCAATATATGCTTTATTCTGTTTAAAAGAAACATTCTAGAAAGGAAGCGATTTAATGAAACCAATAATATTAGCCATCTTAGATGGTTTTGGTATAAGAGAAGAAGAAAAAGGTAATGCTATTCTTAAAGCTAATACACCTAATTATACTAAACTATTAAATATGTACCCAAATAGCAAATTAGAGGCCAGTGGTAATTTAGTTGGTCTACCAACTGGACAAATGGGAAATAGTGAAGTTGGACATATGAATATTGGAGCAGGACGACTAGTTTATCAACCACAAGAACTTATAAATGCCAATATTAGAAATCAAGATTTTTATAAAAATGAAGAAATTTTAAAAGTAATAAATCATGCTAAGTCAAATAATTCGAAATTACATATTATGGGATTAATAAGCGATGGTGGAGTCCACTCTCACATAGATCATTTAATGGCCATTTTAGATATGTGTAAAAAAAATAATATAACAAAACTGTATCTTCATTTATTTACAGATGGAAGAGATGTAGCAGCAGAGAGTGCTTATAAATACATTAAAGTAGTAGAAGAAAAACTAAAAGACCTTGGATTAGGAAAAATTGCTAGTATTGGCGGAAGATATTTTGGAATGGATCGTGATAATAATTATGATCGTCTAAAAAAAGGATATGATGCTATTGTAAATAGTGAAAAAGAACAAGCGCAATCAATAAAGGAATATATTGAAAATAGTTATAAAGATGGTATAACTGATGAATTTTTAGAACCAGCAGTTTTTGACAAAGCTGGAAACATCGAAGAAAATGATGGGGTTATTGTATTTAATTATCGAAAAGATCGTTTAAAAGAAATTTTAACAGCAATAACAAATCCATCTTTTACTGAAATGGAAGTTAAAAAATTCAAAAATGTCAAAGTAGTTACAATGTTACCTGTTGTTGAATCAGTTATTGCAACTCATGCTTTTGATGACCCTAAACTTACTAATATATTAGGAGAGTATATTGAGAAACAAGGTTTATCACAACTGAGAATTGCCGAAACTGAAAAATATGCTCATGTTACTTTCTTCTTTGATGGTGGTAAAGAAGTTGATTATAAAAATGAAAAGAAAATCTTAATTCCATCACCAAAAGTGGCAACTTATGATTTAAAACCAGAAATGAGTATTTATCAGTTAACAGATACATTATTACAAGAGCTTACTGAAAATACTTATGATTTAGTAATCTTAAACTTCGCAAATTGTGATATGGTAGGGCATACAGGCGATTTAACAGCTGCCATTAAAGCAGTAGAAGCAGTCGATGAAAACTTAGGAAGAGTATATGAAAAAATTGAGGAATTAGATGGTTTAATGATAGTAACAGCAGATCATGGAAATTGTGAATTAATGGTAGATGAAAATAATGAAATTGTCACAAGTCATACAACTAATAAAGTACCATTTATTGTATGTAGTAATAATTATCAAGTTCATGATGGAAAACTTGGAGATATTGCTCCAACAATTTTAAAACTTATGAATTTAGATATTCCAAAGGAAATGACAGGAAATCCATTGATATAGAAGTTATAGTTAGATTAAGATAAAAGATGAAAAGGGTTATGAATAAAAGTAATCCTTTTTACAATTAAAGTTAACAAAATGTAATTTTAATGTTGACTTATAAGTAACTTACATATATAATTAAATTATTAAGTAGTACAAAAAAGACAGGTGTCTCTGTCATTTGTACTACTTTTCTTTTTTTAGAAAAGGTAGTGAGTAGTATGAAGTACATAATTGTAAATGATTTTTCTAACAATTTAAGAAAAAAAAGCTTATATTTTACAATGTATCTAATCTTTATATTGGTAATTTTAATTATAGCCAAGCTTGTTTATAAACTTTCTAATACAGAGTTATTTTATAGTATGGTCGGTCTAAGTATTTATCAAGATAATTTCCTTTTTACATTAGTATCAGTACTAACTAAACTTTTATTAGTTTTTTTAACATTTAATATCTACACATATGATTTAAAAAATGGACTGAATAATATATTTTTAAGAATTAAAGCAGATAAATGGTTTTTGATGAAATTTGTTTCTAATTTTGTTTTTACTAGCTTTCTTAAGGCAATTATTTATATTTTTATTGTGATATTTATAATATTTTTTCCTAAAACATATTTTAATTACTTATTAATACCAAAAATATTTTGTATTGATATTATATATACATTATGTTTTCAAATGTTTTTTCTATTACTTTATTTCCTGATGTTTTATAACAAACCAATGTGTGGGACAATTAGTTTTATAGGGTTATTATCTATAAAATTTTTGTTTCCCAATATGAAATTTATTAATAACTATTGGTATATTTATTCAGTAATATTATTGGCATTAATATTTGGACTTACAATATTATGCAAAAATAATTATGTTAATTTATTTGAAAGGAATAGTGAATAATTATGAAGTTAGAAGTGAAAAATGTCTCTAAAGAATTTAGAGGAATAAGCATATTGCAGAATGTCAATATGACATTAACATCTGGAAACATTTATGCCTTCGTAGGAAGAAATGGTAGTGGAAAAAGTGTATTCATGAAAATACTATGTGGTTTTTATGAACCAACAACAGGAGAAATATTACAGGATGGCATTAACTATATCAAGGAAAAAGAATTTCCTAAAAATACGCGCTGTTTAATAGAAAAACCTAATTTTTTACCAGAATTAACAGGTTTCGAAAATTTAAAAATTTTAGCAAATATTCAAGACAAAATAATTGATGAGGACATCCTTCTTACTCTAAAAGAAGTTAATTTATACAAAGATAAGGACAAAAAATATAGTACTTATTCATTAGGAATGAAACAAAAACTAGGGATTGCTCAAGTACTAATGGAAGATCCTGACTTTATTATATTAGATGAACCATTTAATGGAATAGAAAAAACAACTGCGGTAAAACTACGTGAAATGTTAAAAGATTTGGCATCAAAAGGAAAACTAATCATAGTAGCATCACATATTGAGGAAGATGTTAACAACTTTGCTGATGTAATTTATGAATTTGATGCTGGAAATGTCGAAAAAATACAAAAAAAGGGAGAGAGTAAGTAATTACTTTTATATGTAAAAGAAGGAGGAAATTATGAAATATATAAAAATAACAATCACAGCATTTGTCGCTACTTTATGTTTAACAATGTTTAATGTAACAGCAGCAAATACAAGTGGTCAAATAGGATATCTTGGTAAAACAATAAAAGCTTGGGGAAGTGAAACTAAAATTGATACTCAAGTAAAAGAAAGATATTCACAACAAGGTGCTAAAAAAACAGATGCCATTGATAATTTATCAGGAGATGGTAGAGCACTTAAAGGAAAAGTAACTAACTCTACATGGCAAGATTTACCAATTAACAAAGTGGTAAAATGGTCAGAAGCTTTAACATATTACCCAGCAGAATACAGCCATTATATAAAAGCAACAAAAGTAACTATGTCAACTGTCGCTTACTATGGTTGGTGGTATTGGGATACAGATCTATAAAATAGTTTACTCTCTCCAAAATATTGAGGTGAAAATTATGAAGAAAAATAATTTTAAAATACAATTATTGCTATCAACATTAATTTTTATTGGACTAATTATTTTTGAAATATGGTGTGCATTTGATTTCTACACACTTTATAAAGATAATAAAAAAGCCTATAATAATTTAATTGTTGAATGTGAAAAAGGACAAATAGATATCAGCAAGGAAGCTTGTGAATCAATTATTCAAAAAGGTGAGCCAGTAGTACCAGATACTATTAGTTTCTTTTTTATCGTAATAATGAATACAGGATTAGATAAGATTCAACTAATAGCACCAATGCTTATCATTATAATGTCTAGCTACACTTTTTATAGAAAATATAAAACTAATTTTTATAAGAACGAACTAATTAGAACAAGTTATAAAAAATACCTCAAAAAGACATATCTAAACGCTTTAAAAAGTATCTGGTTATTTCCAGTTTCCCTAGTAATTCTATTTATAGTATGCTTTTTACTATCAGGACACTTTGATTTAGATAAAACATTAAGTTATTGGGCAGAAGGATCTATACCAATTAACATAAGTCATATTAGAAATTTTATTCCTTTTATTTTTATCTACATTCTTAATATTGTCCTAAATAGTTGGTTCTATGTTAACTTATCATTAATTCCAATAAAAAAGAATTTCAATTTAATAGTAAGCGTTTTGTCATCATATATTTTATTTCTTTTTTGCGATATTTTTCTAGAAGTTATAGTTGGAGTAATCATATTTGAAAAATATCTTCAAATACATCAAGCATCTAATATTTTTAATTTATTTAATTACTGGGTCTATGATGGAATAAATAAAATATCATCACTGAC
Organism: uncultured Bacilli bacterium; assembly: GCA_949746915.1. Lineage (GTDB taxonomy): Bacteria > Bacillota_I > Bacilli_A > RF39 > UBA660 > CATKEA01. The sequence goes on along the minus strand of CATKEA010000148.1, from coordinate 4,646 downwards.
AATTTTTACTATCTACAATCTAGTAATTGTAATTATTAGTTTCGTCATTCTTTATATTATTTATAGAAATAAAGAGGATGTGGTTATAGAAAGTGAAAAATAGATATTTAAAGAATTTTAATTCAATGTTAAATACTCCAAGTTTTAAATTATTTATGATAGTGATGACTCTTATGAGTTTATTTTGTAGTGCTTTAACAACTTACAAAATGGACTATTTTACATCAGTCATAAGAATATACACATATTCGTTTTACTTTGTTGTTCTAATAGCAATGATGATTTTAATTACCCATAAAACGGTGGAAATGTTCAAAGAAAATCAATTTCAATTAATTAGAATGAAAAGTAAAGAGAAATGTTTCGAAACCATAATGCGCCAAGTAGTGTTAAATTTTAGTATCTGTTTTATAGTTACTGTATTATTAGTATTTATAGGGGCTAATTTATTTCATGCTGATAATATAATAATACAAGATATTGGATCTGGTATTAGTAATGTGCTATATATATTTTTTCTTATTTTCAAAGCGTATTTATATTTATTAATACTAATGCTTATTAATACATTACTATTTTATATTATAGATGAGAAACTTATTATATTTTTAAATGCATTAATGGTATTCACAATAGAAGGGTATTATCTTTATTTACCATATATCAAATATGAAGGAAATGAAATTCCAATATTTATATCAGGTCTATTTACAGATACAAAATTTGCCAGTTTTGAATCAGAGCTGTGCATAACTATTGGTTATTTTTTAATTATATTGTTAATATGTTACTCATTATTTAAATATGTTATCAATAAAAGTAAATCGATGATTTAAAAGTTCCTAGTAATAAAATATTAGGTCTTTTTATTTTATTGACTAAGACGAACAAATGTATTAAAATTATAATTATAGGGTGGAGATAAAATGACAAAAAGAAGGATTATTTTTCATATTGATGTTAATAATGCTTTTTTATCATGGACTGCCGTTGATTTGTTAAGAAAAGGACATCCAGTTGATATTAGAACTATACCATCAGTTATTGGTGGAGATGAAGATAAACGCCGTGGAATAGTAACTGCCAAAAGTCCTGTTGCTAAGAAAATGGGAGTAGTAACAGCAGAGCCTCTTTATATGGCTAGAAGAAAATGTCCTAATTTACAAGTTTTTCGAGGAGACTATGATCTTTATCACCAAGAATCAGAAAAATTATACCAATATTTTCTAACAATAACTCCAACAGTAGAAAGATTCTCAATTGATGAGTGTTTTCTAGATATTACAGACATGAACTTAATATATAAAAATCCATTAGAATTAGCCAAAACAATGCAAGCATATATAAATAAAACATTTAAAATAACAGTTAATATTGGAATCGCTAATTGTAAACTATGTGCTAAAATGGCTTCTGACTTTGAAAAACCAAATAAAATTCATACTTTATTTGATGAAGAAATAGAGAATAAAATGTGGCCACTACCTGTATCAGAGTTATTTATGGTAGGAAAAAAATCATCAGAAATACTTATGCAGTTAGGCATAAAAACTATCGGTGACTTAGCCAATACAGATTTAGAAATTTTACGTAAATATTTTAAAAGTCAAGCACTAGTTATGATAGAACATGCAAAAGGAATAGATGATAGTAAAGTAGAACCAAGAGTAGCTAAGAATCAAAGTATAAGTGTATCAGAAACACTAGAAAAAGATATCACAGATAAAAAAGAACTAAAACATATCTTATTAAGACAGGCAGATAAAATTGGAAGAACAGCTAGAAATAAAAATCTTTATGCTACAACAATAGCTGTAATTTTTAAAACGAATGAATTTAAGAGTTACTCACATCAATCTAAACTAGTCAATCCAACAAATACCACAGAAGATATCTTTAAACAAGCAATTAAAATTTTAGATAATGGATACCGTGGAGAACCAATTAGACTAATTGGCCTTCGTTTGAATGATTTTGTCAAAGAAAATATAAAACAAGTTTCTTTATTTGAAGAAGAAAAAGAAACAAACACCGATAAGGTTCAAAAAGTAATAGATGATATAAAAGATAAATTTGGTGATGGAATAATTATTCCAGCAAGTTTAAAAGCAATTGAAGAGAAAATCTCTAATGATTGATAATATGTATTATTGGTGGCACAATATATAATAAGGAGATAATATGACATATAATAATGAAGAGTTAAATAGTTTATTAAATAGGTACAAAAGTCAAGTAGATGAAATAGCATTTTATTACCAATACCCAAGTAATATCAGTCACCTTTTATATTTAATAATGCCAGCATTTATTATTAAGTATGGAATAAGAAATGAATCAACTATTTTAAAATGTTTTAAAGAAGTACCAATTGTGATTAGTGACAATCAAAGTGAAATATATCAGGCCTTTTATTTTAGTAAACCAAAACAAGAAAATGAGCATATAGAAACCATAAAAGGAATAATATTAAATAATTATCAAAATATAGAGCTTATGCAATTATTAGATAACTTAGTTCATGAAATAAATCATGCTGTAAACTCAGTTAATAATGAAATAACAATAGATAAAGATAAAATTTATATAAGAACGGGAATATCCAGTATAATTTATGATTCTAAAACATACCAAGTATTACATAAAGATAAAGAATCCATTATAGAAGAAGTTATCAACACTAAACAAACAGAAGAAATAATTAATATCATTTCCTCATTTTCCAATTATGAGATTTTAAACAGTGAAATTTCTAGTACCATATATGCAATTAATAGTAGTGCTAATAATCAATATAAATCAGATGCTTACTATCTTCAGAGCATGGTTTTAAAGCAATTAATAGAAAATAAAACATTTTTAAAAACACTAGAAGAATTAAGGTTTAAAGGCCATATAGAAGAAATTCATAATTGGTTTGATAACATTACTGGAAAAATGAATAGCTTAAAAGAATTATCAAATACTTTAGATAGAACATTAGAATTGGAATTAGAATTGGCAAAAAAGAAGCATTTTAAAGGTAGACTTATTAATAAAATAAAAGATTTGAACCAAAAGGCTCTAGAAATAGTAACAATCTTTAATAACAATTGCAATTATCGCTAAAGATATTCACAAAAGTTGTGAATATCTTTTTATGTACATATATTTTAAAGAAATGATAGTTTCCTATAAATTAAATAAACAATAAAAAACTAAAAAAGAAGTACCTAGATAAAATGTAAACAATAGCGTAAAATATGAAAAAAATTATAAAAAAAATCTTAAGAAAAGTGTTGCTTTTATTGATATACTTGTGTTATAATCTTAGCTGTGTGGCTGCTTAGATGTGAGAGGTTGCTGATACACCGGGTTAAGTTGCTCGAAAATATCAGGTTATTCGCACGGAGCAAGTCTATACTAGATATAGGCGAAGGGAGGATTCAAAAATGTCAAAAGGAAGTATTCGCATTAAATTAAAAGCATACGATCATAGAATTCTAGAAAATGCTGTAACTAAAATAGTTGAAACAATCAAGAGATCTGGAGGAACAGTATCAGGACCAGTTCCACTACCTACAGAAGTTGAAAAATATACTATTTTAAGAGCTGTTCACAAATACAAAGATAGTCGTGAACAATTTGAAATGCGTACACATAAGAGACTTATCGACGTTAAGAACCCAAGCAAGGAAACAGTAGATGCCCTAAAGCATCTTGATTTACCAAGCGGTGTTAATATCGAAATTAAAGTACAATAATATTAGGAGGAACAAACAATGAAAGGAATCTTAGGTAAAAAACTAGGAATGACACAAGTTTTCACAAAAAGTGGTAAACTTATTCCAGTAACAGTTATTGAAGTTGAACCAAATGTCGTAACACAAATTAAGACAGTTGAAAAAGACGGATATAACGCTATCCAATTAGGATATGAAACAGTAAAACCAAAAAACAGCAACAAAGCTAAAATTGGTCATACTAACAAAGCAAGTACAGAACCTAAGCGCTTCTTAAGAGAAATTAGAGGAGTAGATGTTTCATCATATACTTTAGGTCAAGTTATGAACGCTGACATCTTCAAAGAAGGAGAAGTCGTTGATGTAACTGGTACTAGCAAAGGAAAAGGTTTCCAAGGTGTTATCAAACGTTGGAACCAATCTCGTGGACCAATGGGTCACGGTTCTCAATATCATAGAGGTGTTGGGTCACTTGGTACAATGTTACCAATGCACGTTTTAAAAGGTAAGAAATTACCAGGTCATATGGGTAATCAAACAACAACAATTCAAAATCTTGAAATTGTTCAAGTTGATTTAGAAAATAACGTTATCTTAGTAAAGGGTAATGTTCCTGGTCCTAAAAAATCTTTAGTTATGATTAGAACTTCAGTAAAAAAAGGTGAGAAAATTAACGAAATGGAAGAATTAATCACTTATGTAGAAATACCAGTTGAAGAAGAAACTGTTGTAGAAGAATCAAGTGAAGTAGTAGAATCTAACGAAGAAGAGGCACCCGTTGAATCATCACAAGAATAATTTTAACAAAGTAAATGAAGTTAATAAAAATTAAATGTGATGAAAGGAGGAATTAAGGATGGAAAAAGTACAACTTTTAAATATTAAAGGTGAAAAACTTAAGGACATAAAATTAGATAAAGAAAT
>CATKEA010000147.1 GCA_949746915.1 uncultured Bacilli bacterium | reverse complement strand
TAAAGCTTTTGTTATTTCAGATCTTCATTATAGTACAAAAAAAGATAATAAGAAATTATCTTATATTATAAATATTGTAAAAAACAATAACTATGATGGTATTTTTGTAGTAGGTGATATTATTGATTTCACTAATATATTAAGAGAAGACTATCAACAAAGAGAAGCTCTATATTTGTTTTTTAAAGAACTTGCTAATATTACTCCCACTTATATTACAAGTGGTAACCATGATATTAGTTATTATGATAAAAATATAAAAGAAGGGTGTTTTGATGATGAAATAACATTCAAGTCAGAGTTTATTGATAAAATAAGTTGTTTTTCTGGGATTAAGATTTTAGGAAATGAAACAATTAAATTAAATAAAAAAGGTTATACTTTAAGTGGTATTATTTTACCATTTGAATATGTTTTCTTATTACCAGATAATATTGAAGAAGTCCTAAAAAGAATGAATAATAATTTAGAACATCTAAGAAGATTAGAACCAAGTAATGAGAATATTTTATTGTGTCATTATCCAGAAGTAATTTTAGGATTAAAAGGTTCTAAAGAATTAAGCAATGTTCATTTGAGTATAGCTGGACATACACACAGTGGAGTAACACAGTTTTATCCATTAGAATTATTTTTAAATGCCATTGGTCAAAAGAATAGGGGGCTTATAACTCCTAATAAAACACTTTTTTTCCAAAGTGGAAAGAAAACAAAATACTTAAGAGAAACAGTAAATTTATCAGCTAGCAGTAGTCTTCTTATTAATCCAGCTATTACGACATTATCTAGTGTAGCAGGGCCAATATCTAATTTAGATTTTTGTTTTTATAGTGGATTATCTGAAATAATAATTAATGGAAATAATGAACATCAAACGGTATTAATCAAACAAAAGCGTCGCCGAATATAATTTTTAATAAAAAGATTCTAATCCCAGAAAGTTTAGTAATTTAATTTTTTCACTAGATAAATAGTTTAACAATTTTTCTTTTATAAAATATATTTCCACATCTGTATATAATACAAAATCAGCATTTTCTATAATTGGAGCTTCTGGTAAGAATCTATCAAATTTTTGCATAATATTCCTCCTACAAGTAAAAGATATCAAAAAGTTGTTTTATATATTCTAACATAGATTTACTTATAGGAAAATAGTTATACTTCAACACTACAATAGTATTAATATATTATACCAAAAATCTTGAAATCATATATAGTTAAGAAAATAGAAAAGTGTTATAATAAACTATATTATTAAAAATAATGCTTGCTAAAAAAATAGCATATCAAGATTAACAATTAGTTCTATTATTAACTATTTAACTTATTATTTTGCACCATAAAATTATCAATCAAATGATATTAAGATGATATGATTGTCAGTCTATTAAGACGTATCTATTATAAATAGTTGGAGAAATTTATCAATATTAAGAAAAGAGGGGAAGTAAGTGGGAAAAATATTAGATGAGGATTTGATCTATTTAGTTTTATCTATTGTTGAAGAAATACCGTTTGGTTGTGTTGCAACATATGGACAGATTGCTTACCTGTCAGCAAGACAAAAAAATGCTCGCTTAGTAGGAAAAGTTTTAAGTATGTCAGAATATTTTGGAAAATACCCATGCCATAGAGTAGTCAATTGTAATGGTAGACTTGCACCACATTTTAAAGAACAAAAAGTATTGTTAGAAAGAGAAAACATAACATTTAAAAATGACAGTCATGTCAATTTAAAGAAACATAAATGGAATATATAATAATGAAAAAGATTGTATCTTCAAAAAATACAATCTAAAAATTAATATTTATGTTAAATACAAACTAGAATTTCCTATTTTGTATTTTTATTTTTGCCTTCCTCTATACCAGCAGTAATACCTTTAGCAATTTCCTTAGCAGCATTCCCAACAGTTGGTGCAAGCTTATCTAATCCTTCCTTAGCAATTGGCATGACTTGTTGAGTGGTAAATGCTGTTATTTCTCTACTTTTAGCAAATAGATAAATAGATAAAGAAATCATACCAGAGACAATTATAATAAATACCCCAAACATGTAAAATGGAATAGACTTACCCTTTGTCATACTACTGATAGTAGAATTATATCCTGAACTTGTTTTCCAAAGTTCATCTTCCAGATTTTCAATTTTACGCTGTTTTTGTGAAACCTCATTTTGTAACTTATAGTATTCTTCACTAAAACTGTTACTTTCAAACTCTTTAATTAACTTGGCCCTTAATAATGATAATTCATTATTTAAAGTATCTATTTCAGTTTGAATAACCTCTTCTGAACGCTTATTTGACTTAGAATCCACAGTATTTGCTTTAATTATACCTAGTGTAATTAAACCGCCACCAAGTAAAATGCCACACATTAAAACTGCTACTGCTATACTAATAATCTTCTTTTTAGTTTTTTGAAAAACTTCCTCATTTAGATATTCTTTTTTTTCC
>CATKEA010000146.1 GCA_949746915.1 uncultured Bacilli bacterium | reverse complement strand
CAATTAAAAATGCAAGTGACAAAGCAACTATTGAAAAAATAAAGAAATTAATAATACACAAAATACCATGAGTAGTAAAAACCACATCACCAACTAAAAAATAACTTATTACTACATAAAACAGCCATAATAATATAACAAATAAACTATTAGACAATAACAAATAGCTATTATATTTTTTATAATTTATACTACTTATTATCGTTCTTTTAACAATATTTTTTTCTTTAAATATAGAAAGAATTAAACATATAACATAAACACATCCAGCTAAAATACTATAATTAGCAAAATTATAGAAAAACGACAATTTAGCTAAACTATCAGTATTTAACTCTGAAGTTATAAAAATAGATGACTGTGTCTTTAAAGTTTCATTAATTTTAACAATATTCTCATCTTCATTGTAAAACCTTTGAAAGTAAATATTGCTAATTTTCAAATATTTTTCTAACATCATCTCAACTAAAGATGCTTGATAATCACCTGTACTCTTAACCTCAATATCAAGACTATTTCTAGCAAGAAAACTATCTCTAAAACCTTTAGGAATAGTAATTATATAATTAACCTCTCGATAAAAAAGAGCATCATTTACTGAGTCATCAACAGCTAACTTGACAATATTACAATTATCACTTATATAATCAATTAAACTTTTAGTAATTCCTTTATCAACATCATTATTTATAATTAAAACATCTGGCTTAGTAGCAACAAAATTAATAGAACTATCATTTGTCTGAAAATTAAATATACCAAATAAAATCAATATAACTGTAAAAACAATAACAGAAGCCAAACACGATTTCATTACTTTTAAAAAAGTACTAAATATTATCATATTGTTGCCTCCTTAAACTGAATATTGACACAATAATAAGAACAAGAGAAAATACAAATAAACTTGCTAAATCAAAAAAGTATCTATCTAAAGTATCATAATAATAAAGTGCATAAAATCCATCCGTTATCATACTAGCTGGATTTAACTTATTAATAATTGGAAAGTTCTTATCAATCATATACTTCATAGTAACTCCCATCATTCCTGATAAGAAGCAACCAAACATTGTAAAAGAAATAATAATCCCTGTCTTTAAATTATCACTTGTTTTAAAAATACAAGCAACAAATATTCCAATTGCTAAACCAGCAAGACTCCCAGTCAAAGCCAAAATAACAATGAGTGGTAAGTTATTTCCATAGTCAACATTAAGTACAAAAATAGTATAAAGAAATAAAAGAAAAATACCAACAAGTTGCACAATATAACTTGCCAACACACTTCCTAAAATAATGTTTTTCTTCCTTGAAGGACTTACTGCTATTCTTTTTCCACTATTACTCATATTAGCAAGATTCTGATTAACTGAAACCATTCCAAGAATACTACCATATAAACAAGCCATTGCAATAAGGGTATAAAACTCTATCATTGTATAACTTAAATT
>CATKEA010000145.1 GCA_949746915.1 uncultured Bacilli bacterium | reverse complement strand
CAAGAAACACTCCTGCAACTTTTTTTAATCCTCATAACTACTAAAACCTTTTTGATACATTTTTTGTCTGATTTTATACTCAAGCTCACTACCAGAATATTTTCTAGACAGTTTTCTTTTAATTTTCTCATATTCTTTTTCTTTGATAGAACTATCATCAACCTTAATAGTTGATAAACTAGAATTTATAATATCTGTACTATAACCAAGATTAATAAGCAGTTGTTTTAATTTTATTTGAAGTATATTATTACTTTTACTTTTATTAATCTTTATATTCTTAGAAATAATTTTCTCTACTCTACCACGTTCTAATTCCTTAGAAAAAGAAGACATAACTTCATCAATAATTAAATCTTCTACCTTATTACTAGAAAGATATTTTCTAATTTTATAAGGACCATCCAAAGACATATTTATCTTATCATGCAAATAACTTAAAGCATAAACTTTATCATTTAAATACCCTTGACTCTCTAAAAGCACACAAGTAAAATTAATATTATCTAAAGAAATTGCTTTTTCAGTTAAATAACTTCTAACTTCATATTCACTCCTAAGTCTTCTTTTTATATACTTTAAAGCTATGTTATAAGCCTCATACTTATTATTTTCCAGTCTAATCTCATCAAGCTCATCAATAGAAATATTCTTTTTCAACAAAAGTTGATACTTTAAAATCAAATCTTCATGTAAACTAACACTAAACTCATCAAACTGTAACTTATACATCCCATCTTTTTGTTTTGAAAATTTTCTAATTTCCATCAAATCACCTCTAATAATAACTTGTCTTTATTCCAACATATCAACAAAATAATACACCTATTTATACTTTAAATATCTTTAACCTTCACAGCCTTAAATATTTTACTCCACATTCTATCAGTTGAATAGTTTAAAATTCCAATTTTGTAAATTTTCAAGCCATATCTAACTGCTACAAAAATAAAACCACAAAGCATCAAAATAGAAACAACAACATCCACTATACCAACTTCTCCAATTACTAAAAGTGCTGGAGATAATAAACAAGAAATAAATGGAATATAACTTAAGATTCTAATCAATATAGATCCTTTAAACATTGCTGCCATTATTGCCAAATAATATCCGCCCAAACTAACAAAAATAATTGGCGTTTGTATTTGCTGAAAATCTTCCATATTAACAGTCATACTAGCTAAAATACCAGCAACTAACGAATAAGCAATAAAAGACAAAATCAATAAAACAATTGTTAGTGGGATAATGAATATTAACTTATCCATAAAACCAGTACTATTTAGCATCTCAACAACACTATTAACGCCACTAGTCAACCCGTTTGATATAGTGCTACCTCCACTAAAATTAAATCTAATAAACATCCCAAATAATGCATATAAAATCAAAAGTACAGCCTGAACAATAACAAAAACATTAGCAGATAATACTTTTGAGAAGAAATGAACCTTTGGACTAACATTTGAAATAATTACCTCCATACTACGAGTCTGCTTTTCTTCATTTATTTCAGCACCTATCATTTGAACTAAAAATATTACTAATACAAAAAATGGCATTATAATCGTAGGAAACACTGTTGACATAATAATATTCATACTCTCATCTTCACTAACATCATTATCTAATAATACTCTCTCTATATTAATTGGTGATGTAATCTTAGTTAGCAAGGCTGCATCTACATCAGCTAATGACATAGCAATAGAAGTTTTAGTTAAAGTTAGAGCTTGAATTAAAGTATTATAATAAATGCTATCAATTATATCATCGGATATAATCTTTGCAGTAACATATACATCTTCATCAGCATTAAAAACAATTAATATCTTATCAGTATCTACAACCTTATCAATTTCATTTTCTTCAGTATCCTTACTAATATAAATGTTTGTTTTTGATTCATTACCTAACAATATATTAGTACTGTTCAAGCTTTCTTTAAAAATAGCACTAGCATTATAATTAGTTTCATCCACTACAACAATATTAATATCATCATTAAAATCTCCACCAAAAAAAGAAATAACTGAATCTATATTAGTAATTAATAAAATTCCAATACACAAAACAATATTAGCAATTAAAAACCATTTTGTCTTAATCTTCTTCTTTAAACTGACACCAGTCAAATACCAAAACTTATTTCTCATAAGATTCACCTACTTTCGAAATAAATATTTCGTTTAAACTTGCTTCTTCTACAACAAACTTAGTAATATTTTCAAACTTAGAAACTATCGAAAAGACATTCTTAACAACATCCTTATTAACAATTCTAACTACATATTCTCCACTATTTTGCACGACCTCCAAAACACCTGCTATTTTTTCTAATTTAGAAACATCAACATCACCTTGAATAAAAATATTCTGTTTTTGATACTCTTTCTTTATATCATTAAGATAACCTTCTAAAACAACCTTTCCCTTTACTAAAATAACTAGTTTTTCACAAAACTCTTCAATATGTTCCATCTGATGAGAAGAAAAAATTATCGAGCAACCATTATCCTTCAATTCTAAAATTGCCTCCTTAAACATCTTAACATTAATCGGATCAAGTCCAGTAAAAGGCTCATCTAAAATTAATAACTTAGGATCATTTATAATAGCTGCTATAAATTGAATCTTTTGTTGATTTCCTTTTGATAATTCTTTAATCTTCCTATTTTTATACTCAGAAATTTTAAATCGATCTAACCAGTAATCCATCTTTTTAACTATTTCATCTTCACTCATTCCTTTTAATATTCCATAATAAATAAGTTGATCATTAACAGTAAGTTTCGTTAATAGACTTCTCTCTTCTGTAACAAATCCTATCTTCTCTACTAGTTTATAATCAATTTTCTTTCCATCTAATGTAACACTACCATGATTAGCATCCAAAAGTCCCATGATAATTCTAAAAGTTGTTGTCTTTCCTGCTCCATTAGCACCAAGTAAACCGAATATTTCACCATTTTGAACTTCAAATGACAAATTATCAACAGCCATATTGCTACCATAATACTTAATTATATTTTTAACCTTTAGCATACACACCCTCCTATATTAAAAAATATAAAACCATCAACATCAAACAACTTGCTAATACTGATAAAAAATTAACCATACTATTTCCAATAAAATTAATTCCACTCACTTTAGTATAATTGTTTATCTCTTCTTTTTCTAATTTTTCTACTACACCATTATTGTGAATATTTTTATATTTTACTTGAAGTACTTCCCCCATAATACTATCAATAACTGAAGATAAAAATCCAAAAACAGAAACTAGCACAAAATAAAGTAATTGTCTTTCCTCAAATACAACAAAACTAAATGCCCCAATAACCATAGAAGCAATCAAAGAGCCAATTAACCCTCTAATTGTTACACCACCACTAGAACCCTTTGGTACTTCCTTTCCAGATATTAAATATCTAACTTTCGCATTAGATAACTTTCCAAAATCTCCACCAAATGTATCACTACAAGATCCAGCAAGTCCAAGTAAATAAAGAACAAGACAAATATCTGTTTTTAAATAAAAATATAATATAACTGCACAAAAAGGAATTAATCCATTGCAAATAACTTGCTCTATCCCTCGTTTTTCCTGTGTTTTCATCCTTACTTTTGATGAACAAAACAAACTGACACTATTAGCAAATACTATATAACCAATTAACGAAATATATGAATAAACACCAGCAAGATAGTAAACAAAAAATCCTAAAACAACTGCTGCTATTGTCCCTTTCAAATCAAAAAAAGACAAACCATTTGCAAGAACACCAATCAATAAATTAATACTAATAGCAATACTAAAATCAAAGAACCAATTACTAACTGTTAAAAAATAAATAACAATTGCAAGAAGAAGCGGTACAAATAAATTATCAAAACCTTTTGTACATAAAACTTCTATAACTGTACCATAAGTTGCAATGATAAACGAATAAATAATCAAATTATCATAGCAATTAATCTTTAACATCAAATATGAAATAAAATAAGAAACAATAAAGAAAACTAAACTTCCTTCTAAACTTTTATTATTTTTAAATCGATGCTTTCCCATATTCGTTCCAATGATACCACAAAGACCATCAGCATATCCTAATATTAAAACTGAAATAGCACCAATATAAATATATTTTCTAGTACTAAATAAAGTAACTATCAAAATAAAAATTGATAAAACATACCAAACAGTACCTAAACCATCACCATTAACTCGTTCAATGGCTTTTATCGTTTTATGTTTATAAGAATAAAAATTAATAATAATAAATAATAGTGGTAAAATACTCGCAAGTACTACATTTTCAAAAAAAATCCAAGCTATTAAATAAGTATTACAAAGTCCTATATGAATAAACTTTCTTGAGACCTCAAAACTTATTTTTTTCTTATTAAGTAATATTGTCGAAACCATTATAATAAAAATAATATATAATAGTTCCACTAATAACCCTACATAATCCATGACTTATCCTCCATTTATATTATATATTACAAATTTAAAACTTTCGCATTATCTGTCTGATTTCTCGATAATTTGGAAAATTTTCTTCAACCACATTCCAAAACTTTTTTGAATGATTTGCTTCAACCAAATGTGATAACTCATGCATTACAACATATTCCAAACATAAAATATCTCTCTTCATCAACTCTAAATTAAGAGTTACAACATGAGTAGCAGTATTACATACACCCCATCTACTAGTCATCTTCCTAATACGAAGAGTTGGCCTTGGAATATTTCTTGTAAATTGATTATATGATGAATCTAAACAATTTTTAAAAACAATTTCTGCTTCCTTACGATACCACTTATCTAAGTTAGCACTTTTACCAATAAAAACTTTATCATTTCCTAAATAAATATCACCACCATTAGTATAAACAACATCATATTCTCTTCCTAAATAAAAAAACTTTTCTTTCATATTTTTTTTATATAACTGCTTATTATACATTCTAACAATTGATTTATAATTTTCATCTATCATTCTAGAAATACTTTTATCTGATACTAAAAAATTAGTAGTAACATAAAGATTAAGATCTTCTTTTATTCTAAAATATGTATTCTTATTACTTCTTTTCTTTAAAATTATAACATCATGTTCTTCATCAGCTATCATTATTTTCATTATTACCACCAATATAATTGTATAATTTTTTTTAAAATTACGCAATTAAATGTATAAATATTTCCTTTAACTAACAAAATATTATTAGAAAGGATGATATTTATGGATTTAGATATTAGAAGACATATAATTAATAATTTTAAAGGAGACAACACTGATACCTTACGTAGCGCAATTGATGAAAGTATAAAAGAAAATGATGAAATAACTCTACCAGGTATGGGAGTATTTTTAGAAATAATATGGAGTGATGCATCAGACGAAATGAAAAATGAAATGCTTAAAATAATTGAAAACCGAATTAAAAGAGAACAACCAGAAAAAAATCAAGATAGCAACAATTAATAAAAGATCAAGGATATAAGACTACTAAAATCCTTGATCTTTTTACTTTCTAATCACCTCTTACAATAGACTTATATGCTTCCATGACAAATATTATTGGAAGCGATAAAAAGAATATTGATAATAAATGTCCTATCGGAATACTAGTAGCTGATAAAATCTCACTAAGAAAATCAACTTCCATTACCACTATTTGAAGAACAATAGTACTTATTATACTAACAAACAAAAACGGATTATTAACTGGTGTTTCAAATATTGATTTTTTCTCACTTCGACAATTAAAGACATGTAAATTTTGAATAAATACCATAAGAGTCATTACATATCCACGTGAAATAGTAACATCAATTTCAAATACTTTTAATAATACAATCCAAAATCCAAAAACAATTAATCCCATCGTAAAACCAGAAATAAGAACTTCTCTCAAAAGTGACTTATCAAACAATGGTTCCTTTGTACTTCGTGGTTTTTCATTCATTACCAATCGATCACTCTTTTCTAAAGACAAAGCCATATCTTGAAAACCATCTGTAACTATATTAATCCATAAAAGTTGAATCGCAACTAATGGCATAGGTAAATCAAATACTATTGACAAAGTAAAAAATAAAACCTCAGCAAGGCCACTAGATATTAAAAAATATGCTACTTTTCTAATATTACTATAAGCACTTCTTCCTTCTTCAATACCAGCAACAATTGACATAAAATTATCATCAGTAATAATCATTGTTGCAGTTTCTTTACTAACATCAGTTCCACTACCCATAGCAATACCAAGATTAGCAGTTTTAATCGCTGGTGCATCATTAACTCCATCACCAGTAACTGCAACAAACTCTCCTCTTCGTTTAAGAGAATTAACAATCTCTAACTTTTCAATCGGAGTAACACGTGCAAAAACCTTTTTATCTTTTAAATATTCATCAAATGCTTCCATATCATTTGCTTCTAAATACTTAGAAAGTTCACTGCCAGTAGCTACCTCACTAATATTATTAGCAAGTTTTAACTCTTTAGCAATTGATAATGCTGTAAGTGGATGATCCCCTGTAATCATTAAAACATCAATACCTGCACCACGACACTTATTAATTGAAGCTTTAACTTCTTTTCTAACTGGATCAATAAAAGCTACTAATCCAACAAATGTTAAAGATGGAATATCCTTCTCATCATAGAAATCTTTAGTTTTAAAATCACTAACTTCACCCTTAGCAATAGCAATAACACGATATCCATCTTTTGCCAAATCATCATTTTGCTTTAACAAATGTTCCTTATCAACATCAAGTATCATACCATCATCATCCATTGAATCACAAAATGATAAAACTTTTTCTAATGAACCTTTTACTGTACAATTAATTTTTCCTTTTTCTTTATAAAAAACAGCTGAATATCCTTTCTCAGACTCATATGGAATACTTGCCAAATTATTCTTTTTTTCTGAAACATTAACTTTCTTTCCAAGAGCTAAAAAAGCTATATCAATAGTATCTCCAAAAGAAACCCACTTACGTCCTTTCTTTTCTAACGTTGCCTCATTATTTATAACACCAAGATAAGCAATTTCTTTAAGACTTTTATAAGAAGTCTTTTCATAAGAAATAATTTTACCTTTATCATTATAACCAGTACCAGTTATTTCAAAAAAATCTCCACTTGGCAAAACTACTCTTTTTGCAGTTTGCTCATTAACTGTAAGAGTTCCAGTCTTATCACTAGCTATTACTGTACAGCTTCCTAAACTCTCAACCGCATTTAACTTTTTAACAATCACATTTTTCTTGGCCATTCTAGTAGAAGCAATTGTCAAAGCTAAAGTCAAAGCCAATGGTAAACCCTCAGGCATAGCTGAAACTGATAAAGCTACAACAGATAAAAATATTTCTTTAAAATCAAGTCCCTTAAATAACATAATAGCTGTTAATACAATTGCAACAACTAAAATAATAAGTGTTATCTGTTTTGAAAATTTTTCCATTCTAATAACAAGTGGAGATTTCTCTTCTTTAGTTTCAATAACCTTAGTAGCAATACGACCAATCTCTGTATTAACACCTATTCCAACAACAACACCAAGCGCTCTACCAGTAGTAACACTACATCCCGCATACGCCATATTCCTAATATCACTAATAGAAGATTGCTCTTTCAAAGCATTATGACTCTTAACAATAGCAACACTTTCTCCAGTTAAAACAGACTCATCAACTGCAAAATTATTAGTTTGTAAAAGTCTAATATCAGAAACAATTTTATCACCCGATTCCATAAGAACAATATCACCAATAGTAAGATTCTCACTATCAATCAATACTTCTTTTGAATCCCTTAACACTTTCACTTTTACTTTAATCAGATTCTTTAAAGCATCTGCACTTTTCCCAGCCTTCCATTCTTGAAAAGTTCCAAGAATAGCATCTACTAAAATTATAAATACAATGACCAAAGCATCAATTGTTTCTCCTACTAACAAAGAAAATAAACATGCTACAATCATTACCCATATAATCGGGTCTAAAAATTGTTCAAAAAATATTTGAATAATATTTTTCTTTTTTTCTTTTGGTAAAACATTTTTGCCATTTTCATTAATTCTTTTTTCTGCCTCTTCACTAGTAAGTCCACCAATATCCGTTTTAAGCTCAGACAGAATTTCTTCCTCTGTCATTTGATAAAATTTCATCTATATAACCTACTCTCCATAATATTCTTTTAATATTGATATAATCCTGTCATACTCATCTAATAACTTTTGAAATTCACTATCAATATATTCTTTATCATTTTCCTTTGATTTAGTTTCATGTACAAAACAAATATCTGCCAAATTATCAATTCCTAGATATTTACAATCACTCTTTATAGAATGAGTTAAAATACTATAATTTTTTAAATCACCATTTGCCAAATGTAATAATAACTCGTCCCTTCTTAAACTACTAGCAAAATAAAAATCCTTTAATGTATCAAAAAATAAATTTTTATCACCTAAAATTGTAAAACCTTTTTCGACATCTATTCCATTTTCCTTTAAATAAACTTCTTTACTATCAATATTATTATCTAACTTTAAATTATTTTCTTCTACCAAATCAATTTTCTTCGGCAAAAATTTACTTAATATTCTTGTTAATTCAACCTTATCTATTGGTTTAGACAAATAATCATTAAACCCTTCCTTAAGATAAGACTCTCTCATTCCTTCAATTGCATTAGCAGTTAAAGCAATTACTGGTGTATTAAAGTTCTCCATCTCTTTCAACTTATGAAGTGTTTCTGTTCCACTCATATGAGGCATCATATCGTCCATAAGAATCATATCATATTTTTCTGAAGAAGCTTGTTTTTCTAAACACTCACTTCCGCTATTAGCTTCAACACATTCAATTTTAAATCCTGTTAATATTCTATTAGCAAGTTTTAAGTTTATTTTATTATCATCAACTACCAATATTCTTCTATTTGAAAAATCAAATTCTGAAACATCTTTAGAATCATTCTGCAACTTATCATGAGATAAATTATACTCTCTTATAATTTGTTTAATATAAACTGTAAATTTTGAACCTTCTTGAAATTTACTTTGAACTACTATTTTTCCACCTAACATTTCTACTAATTTTTTTGTTATAGCAAGTCCTAGTCCAGTTCCCTCAATTGTCGTATTTCCCTCTTCATCAAGACGTTCAAACTTCGTAAAAAGTTTCTCAATCTTTTCTGGTTTTATTCCTCTTCCAGTATCTTCAATACTAATAATCAATGTAGTTTGTTCTTTATCATTAATACAAGATACAACAAAATCAATACGCCCTTTATCTGTATACTTAATTGCATTAGTTAAAATATTTATAATTATTTGCTTTATTTTTTGAACATCACCAAATAAAATAGCTGGTAAATCATCACTAAAAGATGTATTGAATACAACTGGCTTCTCCCCAATTCTTGTTGCAGTCAATCTTGCTAAATCGGTTAACTCTTGTTTTAAGTCGTATTCTTTATTTATTATTTCCATTTTATTAGCTTCTATTTTAGAAATATCCAAAACACCATTAACAATCTCTAATAAATTTTGAGAAGCCATAATAATATCTCTTGCATCATCTTTAGCACTTTCTAATGTTTCTTCTTGCAAAATACATTCACTAAAACCAACTACAGCATTTAATGGTGTTCTAATTTCATGAGACATATTAGATAAAAATTCCGACTTTGCCAAATTAGCTTTTTCTGCTACTTCTTTAGCCAAATTAAGTTGTTCAATCATTTTCATATCAGGATTTTCAATAGTATGATACATAATATGACTAATAATAGTTATTGATAAAGATGTAAGCATAACATCTGGATAAATAGCATGAATCATAAAGAAAAAAGTCATCAATATCGGAAAAATAATCATAGGAATTATTTTTTTCTTATTTAACGTTTTTCTATTTATAACAATAGAAGATATGGCAATCATAATCATAATTCCAGCAATAAATGACATAAAATCAGGTGCCATACCATAAGAATAAGCAACATAACCATTTTCATAGCCATGTTCTAATGGCAACAATAAAATAATTACACTCATAAGCGCAATAAACACCAAAAGACCTATCACATTCATATTATGATCTGCATGTAAAAAATCATACACCTTTTTATTCTTCTCATTAGCTGTTAAAATAATATAATATGAAAATACTAAAATCCAAATTAAATTATAAATAAAATATATCTTCTCAAAAATCATAATTAAAGCTAAGTTATCTTTATAATAATAAATAGTACAAGTAAATATTAATTCTATTACTAATAAAAAAACATTACAAATTAAAATCCATCTATATATTCTATTATCATCATTCCTAACCTTATCTTTTAAACTATAAATAACTATTAATAAAACAAGAAATAAACAACAACAAACATTAGCTGTAATTGTTACAAGATTCACTATTACCACACTCCCGATTATTATTATCTATTATATTATAACACGCAGTTTATTTTATTTGCAACCAAAAGGAACCTCAAATTTTTAAGGTTCCCAGTATCCATTATAATTTATATTCTTTTTTTAAAACTTTTCTATCTGTCTTAAAATGATCGATTGGTTTTTTCTCAATAAAGAAAACTTTTTCTGGTTTTTCTTCTTGTTGGAATTCTTCATTTATAACAGTATTTATCTTACTTAATAACTCAACTTGATCAACATCTTTTTCAGGAACAATAAACAAATAAGGTAACTCATATCCTTCATTATTTTTATCGTCTCCAGAAACTACTATCGCATCTTTTACCTCTTCTATTCTACACAATTTATTTTCTATACTAAGTGGGAAAACAACCTTATCTGGATACACTCTAATTCCACTTCTACCTAAAACAAATAGAAGTCCTTGCTCAGTCATAAATCCATGATCACCTGTATGTAACCAAAGAGTTCCATCAGAATGTACTTTTAATGCTTCATCAGTTAATTTTTTATCAGAATATCCTGACATTAATCCTGGACCATTTTTGCAAATTTCTCCAATTTGATTATAGCCAAGTTCTATATCTGTTTTTGGTTCAAAAATTCCAAGGGTAGTATTAATCATTGGAATTCCTGAAGTTCCTGATGATAACATTTCTTTTCCAAGGGCAACAGTTAACCCAGAACCACCCTCACTTAAACCATATCCTGAACTAAATGGGATATTACAGTTATGTTGTTCTAAAAAAGACTGTACTTTATTAATAAAATTTATCGTCATAGGTTCTGCCCCAAACCCAAACAATTTAAAATAACTCATATCATAATCAGCTGGAATTCTTTCACTTTCAAGTAAAACATTAAAGAATAGTGGAATTAATGCCCAACCATTTGGTTCATAATGCATCATTTCTAAATCTAAATTCTCTAACCTGCAATAAGGATCTAAGATCAATGTTTTTCCTGATGCTAATGGATATAACATAGTAGCAATTACTCCTGCCGCTATACTTGGTGGTAAAAAGGCAAAAAGCCATTTATCCCTCTCACCATCATGTGATGGAGACAATGATAATTGATCAATAATTCCAAGAACAGCCTCAGATGTAAATAAAACTTCTTTTGGTTTTCCAGTACTACCACTTGTAAAAGAAGAAAATACATTATGAACACCATTAACTACAAAATTATTATCAATTTCTTTACCAATAAGATAAAAGTCATAAAGAGAAACGTTTCTACTATCATTTGATTCATTACCAGTATATCTAGAATCTATTTCTTCTTTAATTAATTCTCTTACCTTACTTTTATCTTTAACAGACAATAATGGATCAATTGTTATTATATTTTTAATATCAGTTTCATTATAAATTTTATCTGTTACATCTTTTGTAATATAATCAGGTGCTACATATAATTTTATAGAATTATCATCATTAATTAAACCAACTATTTCTTCCTTACTACCTATATAATTTTTAATAGAGCACCCAATCATCTCAACAGCAAGGAAAAGCTCAATATACTCTGGAACTGACTCAAGGGAAGCAAGTATAGAATCCCCCTCATTCATTCCATAACTTTTAAAAGCCTTTGCCATTGCTAAAGCGTTTTCAAAAATCTCTCGTTTTGTAATTAAATTATCATAATAATTTATCATCTCATCGTCATTAGTCCAAACAGCATCTAAATTATCAATTACTCTATTGAAACGCCTTCTATTTTGAAATGCTTGAAGCATAACTGTTGGATACATACCAAGCCAAGGTTTATCAACACTAGAATATCCTACTTTTGGTCCCAAAAATTCTCCATGTCCAAACTTTGACAAATATATATCCCTATCCTCTTTTTCAACACTACTCAAATTTGCAATTTTTTCTTTTAATTTTTTTAAATACTCTTCTGTCATATTTCCTCCTCATTTATACGTAATATTTTATACTATTTTACATAACGAGTCAAATAAAATAAATGATATTTTTAATGAAAAACAACAAAAAATCACAAAAAATAGCACTTTTATTAATAAACTAATAGTAAATTTTTTGATTTTACCAAATTTACTATAAT
>CATKEA010000144.1 GCA_949746915.1 uncultured Bacilli bacterium | reverse complement strand
TGAGGAAAAAAAGAATTTCAATGATGAAAAAGAATTTGATTTTTATCTGGTATCTTACATCTTAGAAAATATAAAAGAACCTACTGTTATTGATTTTGGAATGAAACATTCTATATATGAAAACAGAGAAATGTTTAATAAACTCAAGGTTCTATTAAAAGATTTTAAAAATGTTGTTTTATTAATACCTTGTCAAAATAGAATGGAAGCTAGTGTTATTTTAAAAAATAGAAAATTAAATAGACTTGGGAAAGTTAGTACAAGTTTAGATGACTATTCGATTTTTGGTTCTTGTAATTATGAACTTGCTACAATAATTGAATATACTAATGGTAAATCTTTTCTTGTTATCGCTAAAGAAATAATAGAAAAAATAAACAATAGTTAGGAGTGTTATCGTGAACAAAAAAATTGTTGTTACAAATATTAACGAAATGCTGCCAAAATTTAAAGATGAACATGATGGATATCAATATAATAAATATGAAGTTACTAAACGAAAAGATTTTAGTCAGGCTTATGTTTGTTTTTATGAAATAATGCCTGGTATAGCTGCTTTTCCTAAACATTATCATTCATATAATACTGAGTGTTTTTATATAATTGAAGGAACTGGTGTTGTTTTGACTAATGAAGAAGAGATAAAAATTAAAAGAGATGATATTATTGTTTTTCCTTGTGGTAAAGCTAGTATTCATAAAATAGTTAATACATCTAAGAAAGAAAATTTATTGTATATTGATTTTGATGCAACAAATTCTCCAGATATTGTCCATTATACTGATTCTAATAAAATTGGGATAATAAAACATAATATTTCTAGTACCTTTTATTTTCAAAACGATGATGTTAATTACTATGATGGCGAATAATAAGAGTATTTACTAGTACTTATTACTAGTAAAGTAAAACGAGAAAAGAATATCTTTCTCGTTTTATTTTAACTTCTTGCTGCTCCATCAACTGATAGAATTTCACCTGTTATGTAACTAGCCATATCACTTGCTAAAAATAAATAGGCATTAGCTATATCTCTAGGATTACCTATTCTACCTAATGGTATAGTCTTAATTAAAGGTTCAATCATTTCCTTAGGAAGACTTTTTACCATATCAGTATTAATAATACCAGGAGCAACAGCATTAACACGAATATTAGATGGTGCTAATTCTCTTGCTAGAGACTTTGTTAAACCATTAACAGCAAATTTACTTGTTGGATAGCCAACTCCTGATGGTTGACCATAAATGCTTACCATAGATGAAGTATTTAGGATAACACCTCCACCATTTTCTTTCATAAATGGAACAACTGCCTTACACATGTTAAATATTGCATTAACATTTAAATCCATTATACTAGTAAAATCTGCAGTTGAGGTATCCTCAATTTTTTTATTGGCAGATATACCTGCATTATTGACAAGAATATCAATATGACCATACTTTTTAATTATCTCAATAATTGTATTTTCTACACTAGTATAATCATTCAAATTAGGATAATAACCAACCATTTCAATATTCTCACTCTTTAACTCTTCTATAGCTTTATCTACACTTGTCTTTTTTGAACCAAATAAAATAACTGTTGCGTCATTTTCTTTAAAAAGTTTGACAACTTCTAGTCCAATTCCTCTTGTTCCTCCTGTAACTATAGCTACTTTTCCCTTTAAACTTAACATAAATTTAATTTCTCCTTCAACAATATTTAATTATATTTTTTAGGTATGATTTCTACTACAATAATAATTATAGCACTTAACTCCATCTAGGGAAATAAGTTCATTATTTGTTAATAATTTCTTTATTACCCATTTATTAATTTCAATTATGCCTTTATCAATATCTTTTTTAATTAAGTCAACATACTCTTTAGAACAGTACTTCCTATTTTCTTCTGTTGCATCTGCTAAATAAATTATTTTTTCCAAAAGACTCATATTTTCTCTTCCAGTAGTATGATAACGTACAGCATTAACCATATCAGGCGTAAAACCATATTTATCTTTAACAATAGCTGCCCCAATTTTAGCATGAAGTAAGTTAGGATTTAGTTGTTCAATAGTATCTAACTCTATATTATATTTATGTAGATAACAAGTTACTTCTTCTTTAGATAAATCCTTAGCAATATCATGTGCTATAGCAACTAATTGAACTATTTTACAGTCAATATGATAAATATTTGCATACTCTAAAGCTCTTTTAACAACTCCAAGTGAATGTCTAAAACGATTTTCTGTTAATTTATCTTTAACTTCCTTGTATAAAACATCGTATTCAATCATATAGTATTTCTCCTTTATATCCTTCTAAATATCTCGTTCTATTATTTCACTATTTAATAATCTTTTTAAAATTCTTCTTTTCTTTTGTTCTTCCAAATCAGTAAAGATTTCTAACTCAATCATTTCCCAAATTAAAACCCAACCACCTATTATTAATAATTCTTGAAAAATAATACTATTATCAAGAAAATTAGAAATGAAGAGAATAAGTATTCCAAGTAGAAGATAGATAATTTGCATGATATTGTTATAACGATGCTTTCTTAAACTATAATTGTATTCATCTTGAATAGTTTTTTTAAATAATTCAATGTAATCAACATTCTCATTTAAACTATCATTAAAAACAATTTTAATCTTATCTTTTTTTCCAAAAAACATTGCTGTTTTAACAATATAATCAATTAAATCTCTAGATACATTCTTCTTATTGTACTTTTCATATAAATCATCTTTATTAAATAAATCAATTTCAATTACTCTTTCCATATTATCACCATATTATTTTAGCTTTATTTCATTATAATATTTTAATTAATAATAAACAATATTTTTTCATAATAAAAACGATAATATTTAAAATGGAATTAGTTTCATTATAAATTATCGTTTTATCATTTTCAATTTAATTCTTTTTTACTAAGTTATATTTATTTTCAAAAGCTTTAATATATTTCTTTCTCATGGCAGGTAATATATTAGAAGCAACTTCAACAGCAGTATCTCTTGGACTTATTGTTGATGTATCTAAAAAGCACATATTATCAACACTATTTTCTAGTAAGTTTTTTACTCCCATTAAACTATCATTATACAAGGAAATGTTTTTTTCATTTATATATCTTCTTTGTTCTAATGCTAAACTAGAAGTATAGTCACGTTTTACTGATACTAAAGAATCAACATATGTACAAACAAGAAAATCTATCATCTCTTTTGAAAGATTGGAATACTTATCTCTAAGAGCTAAATATGTAGCCTCTTCTATATCTTTAGATAAATATCTTTGATAGTTCCATATTTGTCTATCATTTATTGAGCGATCAATTAAAACAATTTCTTTTTTGCTTCCAGAGGCTTCTTGAAGTTGTTCATAAACGGCTTCAACAATTGCAATATTAGTTTCTCCTCTACTTAAATTAGCTTGGGCTATTTTCTTTAAAAACTTTTCTTTATAGTATTTAGAAGTTGTAAATTCTTCAATAAGTTCAACATCAAATCCACCTTTTTTAAAGAAATCATATAAATTATTAATAACTGTTGTCTTTCCTGTTCGTGGTGTTCCACTAAATTCAATAATAAAAGGTTTAGGTAATTGACATAATGACTTTAGTTTTTGAAGTTCTAATTTCATTGCATGTAGTTTTTTTAAACTTGAGTAATAATCTTGATTAGAAGAAAAAATAGTTTCCTTTAAAAATAAATCTTCTTTTTCATTAAATAACTTATCAAGAATATTTTTTAATCTAACAAACAAAGGTTCATTTTCATATCCACCAGCTATTAGACTTTCATAAATATTAGTATAATACCATCTTTGTTGTTCTTCTCCTCGATTAAAGGAACTAAAATCTCTTACGCCATTTCTTGCAAATTTCAAATATATATCTTCTAAATTATTGACTTTATCTGCACAAATTACTAATTTCTTTCTTAATGGTAAGTTTCTTGTTGATTCAATAGTATGTCTTTTTCTTTCTTCCCAAGATAACGATTTATCTGGTTCTGATGCACACATTACTAAATTAGCTATATCACTTCCAAATTCTCTTTCAATATCCTCATTTGTATATTTAGTATCTTCTACAACATCATGTAAAAATCCAGCAGCAACAATATTGTCATCATAGCCATATTCTTCTAATAGCTCACCAACACCAATTGGATGTATAATCATAGGTTTTTCAGGTTCACTTTTTCTAACTTGTCCCATATGAGCATTTATAGCAAATAATTTGGCTCTTTCTTTAATATCCATAACATTACCTCCTTAATTAATATTTTTATTGTACTCTCAAATTTCTTATTTAGTCAATAGAAAAGACTATTAACAAGTTAGTTAATAGTCTAAGGTAACATTATAAAAGAATCATTAGTGCTGTTAATATTACAATATTAGCTATAGCAATTGTTGCTACAACTTTACCAGCCCATTTTACCCAAGTTGAATATTGAACTTTAGCTAAAGCTAAACCACCCATTATGGCTCCACAAGTTGGAGTAATTAAATTTACTAAACCATTAGCTGCAACTATAGTCATAATAGATACTTCTGTACTATAACCTAGTCCATTTGTTAATGGTCCAATAATTGGAGCAGACAATGATGCTAATGCTGATGAAGATGGTACTAAAATAGATAATATTATATGAAGTAAATAATTAAGTGGCGCAAATATACCAGCTGGTACTACTTTTAATAATTCAGTAGCATTATAGATAATATAATTATCTAAATATGTGATACTCATAAGTACAGAAGCTCCTCTAGCAATAGCAATGATTAGAATAACTCCAACCATGTCATCTGCTCCATCAATAAATGTATCAACAAATTGTTTTTCTCCTGTTCTATTTACTAAGCCAATTATTACTGACATAATTAAGAACCAGATTGAAGCTTCATAGAAATACCAAGATCCAAGTGGACTACCAGTTAGCCAACCAGTAAATTTATCAAATATTGATACGTTGAAATCTCCCCATGGAATAAAGCCAACAATCATTACAGCAAAAGTTAAAGCAAACAACCATAAAGTAATAACTTGTTTTTTAGTTAATTTTACTTTTTCATCTTTCTTTAAAGCACCTTGTCCATATTCCATTTCCATATCTTTTCGTTCTCTTAAGGAAAGAATAGTTGAACCTTTTTTCTTTATGACTTTTTTGGCATAATTCATTACAAATAAAATAGAAATAATTAAAGTTGAAAACCATAGAAGTGTTCCAATAGAAATAATGATTCCTTGGTTTACTTTGATATTATCTGGTAAAGCTGATATTGCAGCACCTACTGCAAAAGGATTAATAGTAGAACCAAGTACACCTGAACCTGCTCCAAGTAATACAATGGCAGATGATACCACAGTATCCATACCAGCCATAACCATAGCTGCTGCTAATAAGGCGTAAAATCCCACTGTTTCTTCTAACATTCCATAAGTTGTTCCTGCTATTGAGAAAATAAACATTAAGATAGGAATTAAAGCAAGTTCATTGCCTTTTAAAGCTTTTACTAATACTTGTATTCCTGTTTCTAAAGCTTTAGTTTTCGCAACTATTGCTAAAAAACCTCCAAGTATTAAAACGAAAATACAAACATCAATCGCATTTTCAAAACCTTTTAAAGGAGCCATTAGGATATCTGGTAATGTAGCTCTAACAACTCCACTACCATTTATGATAGCATCTCCACTAAAAGAGGCTTGAGGTAATATATAGGTAATAATACCTAGTACGAAAATTAAAATAAAAATTATTGAAAAGGATGTTAAAACATCTTTTCTTTTTTTCTTTGTAGCCATATTATACTCCCTTCCTACTAATTACTGTTCCTGTTTTTCCAAGTAGAGCATCACTTGCTTTACTAAGAGAAGTAATTAGTGCTTGTCCATTTCTTCGTTTATCAACAAACGTTAGGCAAGCTTCTATTTTTGGCAACATACTTCCTTCTTTAAACTCTCCTGTTTTCATATATTGTCTGGCTTGTTGTGGAGTTAAATAATCAAGAGGCTTTTCATTTGCTGTATTATAATTGATACATACTTTTTCAACTGCTGTTAGTATTAATAAAATATCGGCTTTAATATCAATTGCAATTCTAGCACTAGTTTTATCCTTATCAATTACAGCATCAACTCCCCTTAGTCTATTATAATGATAAACTACAGGAATTCCTCCACCTCCTCCAGCAATAACAATATTTCTGGTTTGTAATAGTTGTTTAATTGTTTTTGTTTCAACAATTTTTTGTGGATCTGGAGATGGTACTACTCTACGATACCCCCTACCAGCATCTTCTTTAAAAATATAGCCTCTTTCTATTGACATTTTTTTAGCAGCAGCTTCAGTATAGAAACTTCCAATTGGCTTAGTTGGATTTAAAAAGGCTTTATCTTTTTTATCTACTACGACTTGTGTAAGAACTGTTACACAATTTTTTCGCATATTTCTTTTGATTAATTCTTCTTGGATTTGTTGTTGTAAATGGTATCCAATATAACCTTGACTCATAGCACCACATTCTGGAAAAGCTACCTGTGGAGTATTAATTGCATCATGTGATACTTCAAGTGCCATATTAATCATACCAACTTGTGGTCCATTTCCATGGGTTACTACAATATCGTAACATTCAGCTAATTCTACTATGTGTTTAGCTGTTCTTTGAACTAATTTCAACTGTTCTTCTGGAGTGTTTCCTAGTGCATTTCCTCCTAATGCAATAACTATTTTTTTACGCATTACTTTTTCATTGTTGCATACATAACAGCTTTTATTGTATGAAGTCTATTTTCTGCTTCATCCATAACTTTAGATTGACTTGATTCAAATACTTCATCAGTAACTTCCATTTCATCAATCTTAAATTTGTCATGTATTTCTTTTCCAATCTTAGTATTAATATCATGAAAAGAAGGTAAGCAGTGAAGGAATATAGCATCTGGATTAGCAAGAGCTATTAGTTCTTTTGTTACACGGTATGGTGTTAGTAGTTTAATTCTTTCTTTCCATAAAGAATCATCTTCTCCCATAGATACCCATACGTCTGTATAGATAACAGAAGCATTATCTAATCCTTCATCAATATCTTCAGTTAAAATAATTTCAGAAGAATGTTTTTTAGCTAATTCTCTACAAGTTTCTACTAAATCATCGTTGGGAAACAACGAAGCTGGAGCACAACAACAAAAATCAATTCCAAGTTTTGAACATATTACCATTAAGGAGTTTGCAACATTGTTTCTAGCATCTCCTAAGAAAACTAATTTTCTTCCCTTCACTTCACCAAAATTTTCATACATTGTCATAATATCTGCTAACATCTGAGTTGGATGAAATTCATTAGTTAGACCATTCCAAACTGGCACAGAAGAATATTCAGCTAACTCTTCAATAATTTTTTGATCAAATCCACGGTATTCAATACCATCATACATTCTAGCTAAAACACGGGCAGTATCTTTAATACTCTCTTTTTTACCCATTTGAGAACCTGTTGGTCCTAGATAAGTAACGCCCATTCCTAAATCTTTTGCTCCTACTTCAAAGGCACATCTAGTTCTAGTAGAATCTTTTTCAAATAGTAATACAACGTTTTTACCTTTTAAATATTCGTGTTTTTTACCAGCACGTTTTTTTTCTTTAAACTTTATAGCAAGATTAATCAAATAAATTATTTCTTCTTCGGTATAATCTAATAATTTTAAAAAATCTCTTCCATAAAAATTCATATTAATCCTCCCTTATTAAAGGCATACTCATACATCTTGGACCTCCACGCCCACGAGATATTTCTGCTCCTGGTATTTCAATTACTTTTAATCCATTTTCTCTTAAAACTTGATTTGTTATAACATTTCTGTCATAAACAATAACAACTCCTGGAGCTATACATAAGGTATTAGAACCATCATTCCATTGTTCTCTTTCAGCTGCTACTTTATCTCCTCCAGCACATGGAATTAAAGTAATTGGCATTTTTAAATATTTAGATAAAATATTTTCTAATGTATCATTTATTTCAATAACATTTAAATCTTCATCACTTTCAGGATCATTTCCTTCTGTTATTTCAAATACTTGTAAAGTATCAACAATACCTGGATGATAAGTAAATTTATTTCTATCAACTTGAGTAAAAACTGTATCTAAGTGCATAAAAGCACGACTATTTGGAATATTGAATGCTAACACAGTATCTATTTTGCATTTTTTATTTTTGAATAATTCTTTTGCAATTTTATCAATAGCTCCAGCTTGAGTTCTTTGAGAAATACCAATTGCTATAATATTTTCATTTAAGTTTAAGATGTCTCCGCCTTCGATATGATATGGATAATCACGATCAAAATACTTATCTACTTTTCCGGCAAAATCAGGATGGTATTTAAAGATATACTCAGCATAAATAGTCTCTCTATTTCTTGTTACAGAATACATTCTATTTAAGGAAATCCCAGTTCCAATACTTGCAAAGTTATCTCTTGTAAAATATAAGTTAGGCATTGGAGCTGCTGAGAAGTCAGTTTCTTCTGTTACTAAATCAACAAGGGATTTTTCTTCTTTTCTTTTATTTCTATTTATTTCATAGATTTGGATTCCTTCCATAGTTTTTAAAACTAATTCTTTATTATCTTTAAAGCTACTTAAGTAATTAAATACTAAATCCTTATACTTTGGAGTTCTTATTCCAGCTTCATAGATAAATTGGTTAATGAACTCTTCGCGTATATTTTCACCTTGTTCTAATACTTGTGCCATTAAATCCTCTAGATATACTACTTCAACCTCATTTTCCTTTAATACTCTAGCAAACTCATCATGTTCTTTTTGGGCAATTGGCAAGTATGGAATATCATCAAATAATAATTCTCCTAAAGTATCTGGAGTTAAATTTAATAATTCGTTTCCTGGCCTATGTAGTAGTACTTTTTTAAGTGGTTTGATTTCACTTTTTACGTTTATTATATTCACTTTTGTCCTCCTATTTTATATTATCTAAAAATTGTTGTAGTCTATCTGTTTTGGGATGATGAAAGATTTGTTCTTTGTCTCCGTCTTCAACGATTCTTCCTTTATCCATGAACAGAACTCTGGTTGCAAAATCATAAGCGAAGTTTAACTCATGAGTAACTACAATCATTGTAATGTTTTTCTTACTCACCTCCATTATTAGTGCAAGAACTTCATTTATCATTTCTGGATCTAAGGCACTAGTTGGCTCATCAAAGAGAATTACTTCTGGGTTCATCATTAGTGTTCTGATGATAGCAACACGTTGTTTTTGTCCTCCTGATAAGTCGTTTGGATATTCGTTTTCTTTCTTATCAAGATGGATTTGTTTTAAGTAGATTCTTGCTTGTTTATATGCCTCTTCTTTAGACATAATTTTATTTAAAACTGGAGCTAGTGTAATATTTTCTAACACTGTCAAATTATCAAATAATTGAAAATTTTGAAACACCATTCCAATTTTACCCTGGATTTTTTTTGTATTTTTGGAATTTAACTTAATATCTTGAAAAAATATTTCACCACTTGTTGTTTCTTCTAGAGTGCTTAAGCATCTTAAAAAAGTACTTTTACCACTTCCAGATGGACCAATTATAACTATTTTTTCATCGTTTTCTATTTCTAAATTAATATTTTTTAAAACATAAGTCTTTCCAAATTTTTTGGACAATGATTTTATTTTAAATAGCATGATTTAACTTCCTTTCCATTAACTTCATTATTTTTGATAAAAGGTAAGTTAATAATAAATATACTAAAGCTGATACTATCAAAGGAAAAAAGTAATCATAAGTTCTTGATGAGATAATATCTGAAGCTTTAATTAGTTCAACAATGCCAACATACCCAGCAATAGATGTTTCTTTAACTAGTGTAATAATTTCATTTCCTAAAGCAGGAAAAATTTTAGTTAGAGCTTGAGGAAAGATAACATGTTTCATTGTTTTTAGATAATTTAAGCCAAGTGTTTTACAAGCTTCTCTTTGTCCTTTATCTATTCCATCAAAGCCAGCTCTAAATATTTCTGAGGTGTAGGCTCCTGAGTTAATTCCAAAAGTTAATATTCCAACAATGATTGGAGAAATTGTTGAGGTTTTGAAAACAACATAGTATAAAATCATTAATTGTAGTAATGTTGGTGTACCTCTAATGATATAGACATATATATCACAAATTTTACTTAAGATTGCTAATTTATTTGTTTGTTTATGATAATCTCTTATTACACTTGTTAGTATTCCAAAGATAAGTCCTAGAATACAAGAAAAAAGTGCAATAATTAAAGTATATTTTAAACCTTCTAAAAAATACAAATATCTATCTTCATAAATAAATGTTTTATAAAAGGCATCTAAAAACTGCTCCATTATTTTTACCTCTATTTTGAATGATTTAGTATTAATTTCTCTATTGTTCCATCATCATTCATTTCTTTCAATATCTTATTTATATCTTCTTTTAATTTAGTATTTCCTTTTTTGACAATCATGCCATATTTATCTTGAAACAAAATACCATCCATTATTTTTAATTCTTGATTTTCTTTGATGATTTCTTTAGCTGGAAGTTCATCCATAATTAAACAATCAGCTTTTTTACTTTTAACATCTTCAACAGCAGATAAATATTTTTTATGAGTTATTAGTGTTGCTTGTTTAAAGTTCTTTGTAACATAAAAATCAGCTACTGTTCCTAGTTGAGTTACTATCTTTTTCGTTTTAATATCATCAAAGTTTTTTATGGTACTATCTTTTCTTATTATTACTACTTGATTTGATACTGTATATTCGTCGGTGAAGTCAACTTCTTTTTTTCTTTCATCTGTTATACTTATTCCAGCAGCAGCAAAATCGGCTTTGCCACTTTTTACTTCGTTTATTAAGAAGTCAAATGAAACATCTTTAACAACTAATTTTTTGTTTAATCTAGTTGCTATTTCATTTGCTATATCAATGTCTACTCCAACTATTTTCCCATCTTGATAGTATTCATAAGGCGAAAAGCCTGCTTCAGTTACTAATATTAATTCATTGGCATTTTTACCACAACCAGTTATAAAAATAACTAAGATTGTTACTAGAAAAACTTTTACAATTTTTCTTATTTTTTGACACATATTCTCACTACCCCTATTTTATTTGATTGTATCATTTTTCCAAATTAAAGTAAAGAATAAAAGATTTTTGTTATAATTTTTTTTAAAATTGTTTTAATATAACTAGTTGGTCTTTCTATTTTAAAGGATAAATTTATCATTTAGATAAAAGTACTTAGGAGGTGTTAACATGCTATTCCTTGAGCAAATTACTTGTAAACAAAAAAGATTCTTTTGGAATCTCTTGAAATTATTGATATAAGTTTAATTTTGTTAAAACTATTTATTTTGTTCTAATATTCCATAAACCATAGATATATTGGTAGGAATGATATATTTAGCTTCTATTTTTTTAGCGACTACTAGGACAAAAGCACACATTGCTCTAGTTGCAAACCACCATTCTGGATTAGTTGCTCTTTTCTTTACCTCTTCTAAGGATATTGCTTCATAAAATCTTTTGGTTTCGCTAATTCTGGTTTCTATATCCATCATTATTGGAGCAGACGGGTCTTCATATAATGTGTTATTTTCATATTTTACTCCAGAGCCTCTAGCAAAAACTTCATGCCCTCCTCCTGCAAGAATCAAAATATCAGTTTTGGTATTAGGAACATTAAGTCTTTTTTCAATATATTCCATAACTGTTTCTAGTTTAGTAGTAGCATACTCTTCGGATAAATCAGGAAATTCATTCATAACATCTATAACACCAATTGGAGTATTTTCACTTTCGATAATAGTTTTGTCAAAAATAGAAATTTCGGTTGAACCTCCTCCTCCAACAAATACGCAAGCTTTATCGTTGATAAATCTAGTTGCACCTGAAACTGTAAGTTCATTTTCTTGTTTTGGAGAAATAATATTAAATTCTAAACCTGTTTTATCAAAAAAATATTTTAAAAAGCTTTCTTTTTCTAACTTATTTAAATCTCTAAAAATACTGGTACCACATATGTAGATATCATTATATTCCTTTTTTAATTCTAAAACTTTATTAATTAAACACTCAATATCATTTTGAACTATTTGGTTATTTTCTTTGTAATTCTTTTT
>CATKEA010000143.1 GCA_949746915.1 uncultured Bacilli bacterium | reverse complement strand
TTTTTTAATACTTGAATATCTTATATTAGATAATGGATAATAAGGTTTAAATAAAAATACTACTCTTAAATGATAAGTTATCATTATCTCTATTTAAGAAAGGAGGTATATTTATGAATAATAACTGCTGTGGTAATAACCATGATCAAACTCCTAGTACTACTAACAATTGTTGCATTGGAGACATCTTAGAAACAATTATCAAATTACAAAACAGAAGTGAGAAATTTGATTGTTTCAATGAGGGGTGTGACAAACCTTTCTTAGGACCTACTCCATCAACTATTTGTTACAATACTAGACCAGTAAACTTCTTCCGTTGCTCAGATGGTGAACAATGGACTTTACCATATACTTTAAATGGTGCTACTGGTTTAAGTGGAGTATTCCGTGCTGAAAATGTCGATGGATGCTGCTGCACTTGCCGAATTTTAGCACCAAATCCAGATCCATCTCAAGTTAATTTATATCCATATGTTGCAACTGAATCATTTGTAACAATCAATCTAAACTGTGTTGGAGCTCTAAAATGCTTACCTGATACATTTATCAGTTGTATCTAAGAAAAATCGCTTTAAAGCGATTTTTTTATTTTTATATCTATAATATCACGTAAATAAATAGTATCTCCATCTACTGTTGAAATCTTACTTTTATCACGATATATAATCTTAGTATCATATCTTTTACCCTTTGTTATTATTTCTACTGGTATCATAAAAACATGATGACTTGAAGTAAACAAACTATTTAATGTATTAATAATATGATTATAATCACTCTCACTATTAACATTATTCTTTCTTTGTACTCTTACATTATCATTATTTATATTACTTTGGCTTGAATAAAAAACATTACGATTATTAGATTTTTTCACATTAGTTTTATCATGATATATACTAGGTAACTTCTTTTTCATAATCCACCTCTAATTTAGTTTATGTTTTACCTGTCTAAAACTTTCATAAATTAATCATAATAATTATAGGTGATTATATGAACATATATAATAAATTCAAATTAGATAAAACATTAATTATATATTTAATAATTTTTATGATAATTAGTATGCTAACAATTTACAGTGCTATGACCTATTTACCTAAGTATTTAGGTAATATCGCAATTAAACAAGGAATGTGGTATCTTGTTGGTTTTTTATTCATCTTTTTAATTATTAAATTTAAAAATGAACTTTTTTTTAAACAAGCCTGGTTCATCTATTTTGGATTTTGTTTTCTCTTGTTACTATTACTATTTATTGGTGTTGATATTAATGGTAGTAAATGCTGGTTTATTATTCCCAAAGTTGGTTCTATCCAACCTAGTGAATTCATGAAAATAGGAATCATTCTATTAAGTAGTATTGTAACTGGCAATTTCACTAAAAATAAAAATCATAATATCAAAGAAGAATTAATCTACCTTAGTAAAATGTTTGGAATCTTTATAGTACCAAGCATTCTAACTTTTCTTGAACCAGATACAGGTAGTGTTTTAATCTACGCCATTATTATTTTCATCAATATCTTATTTTCTAATTTAAGAAAAAGATATATCATAACACTTCTTATGATTTTAATAGTTAGTTTAAGTATCTTCTTTTATCTTTATATTTTCCAAGAAGAACTATTCATTAAAATAGTTGGAGAAAGCATCTTTTATCGAATCCATCGAATATTAGACTGGAAAAATGGTACAGGATTTCAATTAGAAAACTCCTTAACCAGTGTTATATCAAGTGGATTAATTGGACATGGCTATAATAAAACACCTATTTATTTTCCTGAATCTGGTACTGATTTTATCTTTAGTGTCTATTCATCAAATTTCGGACTAATTGGTAGTTTCCTTCTTCTTATTTTAATAACATTATTTGATTTACACCTAATAGATATTGCTAGAAATTGCAAAAACACTATCAACAAATATGTTATAATTAGTACTACTTCAATGTTCATCTTTGGTCAAATTCAAAATATTTCTATGACCCTTGGCCTTTTACCAATTATGGGAATACCTTTACCATTTATAAGTTACGGAGGTTCATCACTACTTAGTTATATGATACTAATTGGAATAATTTTAAATATTTATAGCGAAGAAAAACATAGATCTTAAAAAATCTATGTTATTTTTTTAAAACTATATCATAAATTTCATGTAGCTTTCTACCTACATTATGCAAATCTCTTTCCTTAGCAACCTCATATGAATTGTCAGAAACAGACGGGATTTCCTTATTAAAAAAGGCCCTTATTTTCTTTTCAAATTCATTAACATCTTTTGCTTTATAAACATTCTTTCCATCTTCTAACCAACCGTCAAATATTGGAATATCTCTTATTATTGCATCTGTCTTACATGCACAAGCTTCAATTATCGGTATACCTTCTGTTTCCTCCAAAGTTGGAAATAAATACAAATCACATCCATTCATTGCTGATGCAATCATATCTTGCTCTACATACCCAGCAAAAATAAGATTATCTAATTTTGTATTAACAGCATCCTTAACTGGTTTAGTCGAAGCTGCAAGTGGTGAATATCCAAACCAAATAAATTTATACTCAGGAAGCCTCTTGGCAAGTTCGACAAAATCAACAATGCCCTTTCTTTCAATATATAACCCAATACCAATTATTACTTTATCACTGTCTCTATAACCATATGTATCACGAAACTTTTTTCCAAGTTTCTTATCAGACTTAAAAAAATCAAGCTCTATTCCATTTGAAACAGCATAAATATCTTTTCCTATTTTATATGTATCAAGAAGTTTTTTAGAATACTCCGTTGGAGTAACAATAACATCACCCAAACGATAACATTTTATCAACCACCACTTAAAAATTTTAGATGTCTGTTTAGCAAAAATAAATCCATCTCGATAATCCTCTTCTGTTGAATGAGCATGATAAACTATCTTTTTGCCTTTTCTCTTAACTTTTTTTGCAAAGAAATAAGACTTAGGAAAATAAGTGTTTATATGTAAAATATCATAATCATCTTTTGGATCTAAAGTATAAGAGATACCCTCATATTCCAAAGCCTTCATCTGATGCTTAATAGCCTTTCCTAAACCACTTTTACCTATTGTCTTTAACCCCTCTGTATAAAGTAATACTTTCACTATAGAACACCTCACTATTACAAGTATAACATTATAA
>CATKEA010000142.1 GCA_949746915.1 uncultured Bacilli bacterium | reverse complement strand
ATGATAAGTTTACCGTAAGTAGTGAGGCGGGAAATGGAAAGTTAACCTATCCAGTAGCACTACTAACCGCTGATGAAGCAACATTAGCAGGTCATGGAAAAAATGGTAGTAATAAAAGTTATTTATATACAGGACAATGGTGGTGGGCTTTGTCGCCTTACTACTTCATCAGCAACCGCGTTGCGTACGGGTTCTATGTGAACTCCGATCTGAGCTTCAACAACGTCGTCGTCACTAGCGGCGTCCGTCCGTCAGTTTCACTTGCACCTGGGACAATGATAAGTGATGGAAATGGAACAGCTAATTTTCCGTTTGAAGTTAGTATAGAACTCGCTAATATTAATTAAGATATATATGACACTGAATGATATCAGTGTTTTTCTTTTTCGAATTTATTTACATTATAACGCTCTTTTGTTATTATATTTTTAAGGATAGTGATGATGATGGAAATATTTTGTCGATATTTTTTGTATTTTATAATATATTCTTTTATGGGATGGTTGATGGAAGTTGGATGCAAACTTTTTCAACTAAAAAAATTTGTTAACAGAGGTTTTTTAATAGGACCAATATGCCCAATATATGGTTATGGAGTTTTAGTTATTGTTTTATTAATAGGTCCGAATACTTCTGATTTGTTATCTGTGTTTTTAAAATCTATTTTAGTGTGTTCTATTTTAGAATATTTTACTTCTTATTTTATGGAAAAACTATTTAAAGCTAGATGGTGGGATTATTCGAAAAATAAATTTAATATTAATGGTCGTATTTGTTTAGAAACAATGCTTCCTTTTGGAGTGCTTGGATGCTTTGTTGTTTATATACTTCATCCTGTTGTTATTAGCTTTGTTGCATTACTTAGTCCAGTTGTAATGACTATAATATCACTTTTGTTATTACTTATATATTTAGTGGATAGTATTATATCTTTTAATGTAATGAATAAGATAAAATGTGAAATAAAAAAGCAAAGAGTTGATAATACAGAACTTATTCGTAAAAAAGTTTCTGAATGGTTGGATGCTAGTTCATTTCTTTATAGACATATACGTAATGCTTATCCAAAATTTAAAGTTAATGGTAATCCAGTAAAAATGATAAGAAGTAAGTTTAAAATATAAGTTTAACTGTTTTATATTTTATTCATATAATATTGTGGAGAGTTATATGAATAAGTTAATTTCAGATATTAATCCGTATACTTTTACGGGTAGTGCCATTTTAATTGGTTTTTTACTGGTTAATGAGCTTCCAGCTAGTGAGCAATCTAGTGTAGGTAATTGGTTACAGTTGGTTGGTTTAGTTATGCAGACTTATGCTTCACAGGTGGATATTTATCAAGGAACTGACGATAAGTGTGATAGTAGGGAAGATGTTTCAGATTTAGAATCATTAAAGAATGCTATTGATATAATAAAAAAGAAATTGGATGATGTAGAATGTTCTTGTAGTGAAGATGATGTTAAAAGTTAACTTTTTAGTTATAATTTAATGTAATTATGATATAATACTTTCGAGGTGTTTGAAAGTGAGTGAAAAACAAGTAAAAGAAATTACTTCTAGAGATGTTGATTTTGCTAAGTGGTATACAGATGTGTGTCTTAAGGCTGATTTAGTTGATTATTCATCTGTTAAAGGTTGTATGATTATTAGACCATATGGTTATGCTATTTGGGAAAATATTCAAAAAGAGTTAGATAAAAAATTTAAGGAAACAAATCATCAAAATGTTTATATGCCGCTTTTTATACCAGAGTCTTTATTAAATAAAGAGAAGGATCATGTCAAAGGATTTGCTCCAGAGGTTGCTTGGGTTACACATGGTGGAGAAGAGGAATTACAGGAGCGACTTTGTGTAAGACCAACTAGTGAAACTTTATTTTGTGAGCATTTTAAAAATGTAGTAAAAAGTTATCGTGATTTACCATTACTTTATAATCAGTGGTGTAATGTTGTTAGATGGGAAAAGACAACTAGGCCATTTTTAAGAAGTCGTGAGTTCTTATGGCAAGAGGGACATACTGTTCATGAGACTAAAGAAGAAGCGCAAGAAGAAACTCTTAGAATGCTTAATATTTATGGAGATTTTTTAGAAGATATTTTAGCTGTTCCAGTTATTCGTGGTAGAAAAACAGAAAAAGAAAAATTTGCTGGTGCGGAAGCTACTTATACGGTAGAAGCAATGATGTATAATGGAATAGCAATTCAGTCTGCAACTAGTCATTATTTTGGTGATAATTTTTCTAAGGCTTTTGGTGTAACTTATTTGGATAAAGAAAATCAAACTAAGTATGTTTATCAAACTTCTTGGGGATTTACAACTCGAGTAATTGGTTCAATGATTATGACTCATGGTGATGATCACGGATTAGTACTTCCACCAAATATTGCCCCAATAAAAGTGGTTATTGTACCAATAGGTAAAGGAGATACTGGGGTACTTGATAAGAGTTATGATATTGCTAAAGATTTAAAACTTGCGAATATTGAAACAATTGTAGATGACAGTGAAAAGTCACCTGGATTTAGATTTGCGGAAAATGAAATGAAGGGTATTCCTGTTCGGGTAGAGATAGGTCCTCGTGATATTAGTAATAATACGTGCGTGTTAGCTAGACGTGATACTCTTGAAAAGAAGGAAGTAAGTCTTGATAATGTAAAAGAAGAAATTATTAAATTACTTTTAGATATTCAAGAATCGCTGTTTATGAAAGCTAAAATTAGAAGAGATTCAATGATTCATCAAGCTTCTACTATGGATGAGTTGAATGATATTATTGAGCATGAAAGCGGTTTTGTAGAAGCAACTTGGTGTGGTTCTATGGAATGTGAAAATAAAATAAAGGAACTATATGGAATAACTTCACGTTGTATACCATTTAATCATGAAAAAAAATCTGGAAAATGTATATGCTGTGGTGAAGATGCAGACACATTAGTAGTTTGGGGAAAGCAATATTAGTTTTTTAAAAGGGGAAAATATGGTTGATGTTAAAGAAATAAATAATTTGTATGAGAAATTGGTCGGAATAAATACTTGGATTGTTAATAATCCAGAGGTTAAAGAACCAAATTATTATGAAATAATGGATTGTGCCTTAATGGTTGGTGATATTTTTTCTAGATTAAAAAATTATGAATCCCGATCTATTGACGAAGAACTTTTTCTTGTTGTTAGTAGTCATAAATTGAAATTAGAATTATCTAAGATGATAGAACTTAGAGATTTAACTAATCATTCTTTTATGCAAGAAAATGAGGAAGTTAGTGGTCTTTTATTTCATACTATTAGTGATTGTTTAAGTGGAAATCTTACTCATTTTGAAGATTCAGATGTAAATGAAGCAAGAAATCATGTACTTAGAAAGTGTGTTAGTGTTCCATTTTACATTTGGCAAGTAAGACAAAGAGAACATGAATATATGTATGACAATGTCAGTGAATTTGATCAAATAGTAGAAAATTATTCAATTTTTAGAGGATATTGTTCACTTAACTTAATGCATTTAGGTATTAGTGATAATCGTATATTAAAAGAAATGGGTATTATTTTAAGACAAATAGGTAATAATTATAAATATAGTAATAAAGATAAAGTTATGAAAAAATCAGATGATTTTAACTAATTGATTTGACAAACCTAATTAGTAGTGATATTATCTTTTTAATGACATTGATGAAGAAAAGTAAAAATATTGACTTCTTAAAGAGAGCTAAGGGGTGGTGGAACTTAGTAGAAGGATATTTTGAATAACACTTCGGAGTTGCTTAAAGAATTTGAGTAGAATAAGCCGGTATACCCGTTAAAGTAAGTGAGTGACTATTTTTAATAGTAAATTGGGTGGTACCGCGGATTAAACAAGTGATTCGTCCCTTCTGGGATGACACTGTTTTTTTTATTTGAAAGGGTGATAAAAATGAATTTAGATGTAAAGGACATTTATAAAGATGTCAAAAGTTATATTGGTAAAGAAGTAACATTACAAGGATGGATACGTAATCATCGTAAACAAAAGGAATTTGGTTTTATTGATTTTTCAGACGGAACATGTTTTAAACATATTCAATTAGTATATGATAATAAACTTGATTCTTTTGAGGAGATTCAGAAATTTCATAATGGTTCTGCAATTACAGTTATTGGTCTTGTGATTGAATCTGTTGGTGGAGGACAAGATATTGAAGTTAGTGTTAAAGAAATTAGGTTAGAAGGAGATTGCCCAGAAGATTATCCGATGCAACCTAAAAAGCATTCAGTAGAATTTTTAAGAGAGCAAGCATATTTAAGACCAAGAACAAATCTTTTTCAAGCAGTTTTTAGAATTAGAAGTGTTACTGCAGAAGCTATTCATAAATATTTTCAGGATAGAGGTTATGTTTATTTTCATGCGCCATTCTTTACGGCATCTGATTGTGAGGGTGCAGGTGAAATGTTTAGAGTAACAACACAAGATTTGGATAAAATTGCTAAGACAGGGAAGGTAAATGAGGATGATGAATTATTTGGAAGAACAGTTGGTTTGACAGTATCTGGACAACTTGAAGCAGAAACATTTGCAACAGCTTTTAAAAAGACTTATACTTTTGGTCCTACTTTTAGGGCTGAAAATTCTAATACTAAATTTCATGCTAATGAGTTTTGGATGATTGAACCAGAAGTAGCTTTTTGTGATTTAGAGGGAAT
This sequence comes from uncultured Bacilli bacterium, assembly GCA_949746915.1. Lineage (GTDB taxonomy): Bacteria > Bacillota_I > Bacilli_A > RF39 > UBA660 > CATKEA01. Next base: position 10,430 of record CATKEA010000142.1, on the reverse strand, counting down.
TATGGACATTGAAGAAGAATGCTTGAAATATGTAATTACTTATGTGTTAGAACACTGTAAAGATGAAATGTCTTTTCTTGACAAGTTCATTGAAAAAGGATTACTTGACAAGTTAACAAAGTTAATTAACAGTAAATTTACAAGAGTTAGTCATGAAGAAGTAATTACAATTTTAAAAGAGGCTAAAAATAAAGGTCAAAAGTTTGAATTTGAGCCTGAATATGGGGAAGATATTGCTAAGGAACATGAAAAATATATTACAGAGTATTTTAATGGACCTGTGTTTATTACAAATTGGCCAAAGGATATCAAGTCGTTTTATATGAAACTAAATCCAGATGGAAAAACAGTAGCAGCAGCAGATTTAGAAGTTCCAGGTGTTGGAGAGCTAATGGGTGGATCACAGCGTGAAGATGACTATGATAAGTTGATAGCTCGTATGGATGAGTTGAACATGGATAATGAAACTTATTATTGGTATACAAATTTAAGAAAATATGGAAGCTGTATTCATTCTGGCTTTGGAATTGGCTTTGAGAGATTATTAATGTATATAACTGGTGTTGATAACATAAGAGATGTTATTCCTTATCCAAGAACACCAGGCAATTGTGAATTTTAGAGGTATGAAAGTACTTCTTTTTTCTTTGTTTAGTTATTATTTTGTGTTATTCTAATATTGGAGGTAAAATAAATGGAAGAAGTAATAATTACAAGATTAACTACTGAGGATATTGTTAGTTTTGGTACTCTTATTAAAGAAGCTTTTGATATAGAACTTGTAGTAGAAAAGATAAAAACAAGTTTGCTTGATAGTAATAAAATTTATTTAATTGCTAAAGATAAAAATAGTAATGAGGTAATTGGTAATATTTTAATAGATATTGAAATTGATGCTATAAAAAATATTAAAAAATTTTATTTAGGTTATGTTTGTGTAAGAGAATCTTATAAAGGAAAAGGTATTGGTACTAAACTTTTAAAAGAAGCTGAACAATTAGCAGTTGATATGAATGTGGATACTATTTGGTTTACATCTAGTTTTGATAAGTGCGCAGCTCATAATTTGTATAAGAAGAATAATTATCAGATAAGAGATACAGCAGTTTTTATTAAAAATCTAAATAATTAGTATAAAATTTCTTCTTTGGTAGAAAATACTAATAAAGGAGGATTTTTATGAAAAAGAAAAGCATGTATGTTAGTTTTATCCTTTTATTATTTTTAACTTTTACTGTAGCTGGTTGTGGAAATATGATGAATACTCCTACTAAGAAGGTTGAGGAGTTTTTAAGTAAATATCAAACGATGGATAGTAAGGTGTTAAACCAGTTAGATGAAGTACTATCAGATGGGTCATTTTTTAATGATGATCAAAGAGAAAAATATCGTGATTTAATGAAAAATCAATATCAAAATATTTCTTATAAGATAAAAGATGAAAAGGTTGATGGCGATGATGCTACAGTTACTACAGAGATTGAAGTATATGATTATTCAAAAGCTGTAGAGGAAAGTGAGAAATATTTAGAAGAGCATAAAGATGACTTTTATAAAGATGATGTTTTAGATGAAGAAAAATACATGGATTATAAAATTAATGCTATGAAAGAAATAAAGGATAAAGTTACTTATACAATAGATTTTAAACTTACAAAAAAAGATGATGCATGGAAACTTGATGATATAAGTGAAATCGATAGACAAAAGATACATGGAATATATAAAAGATAAATGATTTAGAATACACAGTTATGTGTGTTCTTTTTTTTGCTAAAAGTATGATATGTTTGGACTTTATTTAAAAAAATCAGATTTTCTATACAAATTGTTCAATTATTGTTATAATTTTTTTATAAAGTTATCGTTATGTTAATATATTACTAGTAGTTGGTGAGGTGTAGGTTTGTGAAAAAGATATTATTATTTAATATTTGGTTAGTTGCTTTAATTTTAGTTCCATATAATGTAAAGGCTTTTAGTGTAGCTAATACTTCTTTTACTGGTTCAAGCGAAGTTAAAATTGGTGATAGTTTTGATTTGCATTTTAAAATGAATTTTAATGATATTACCAGTATTGGACCAAAGGGTATTTATACTATTGTTTTTTCTCTTAAATACGATGATTTTATTTTAGCTCCTACTTCATTAAAATCAAATATGGTTTATTCTGTAATAACGACTTCCACAGATAATAAAACAGTTATAGTTAGTTTAATAAGTGATAAAGATGATAAAAGTTTTAAATGTTCTGATGAGATACTTTTTTGTAAGAATGAGTATACAGTGGATATTAATTTTATGGTAAAAACACATAGCCCCTACTAAAACATCTGTTGAAATAGATGACATTTATATTGGTGTTTTAGATATTTCTAATGAAAAGGAGTATTTTGAAGAAGATGTTGAAGAAATTAAAGTAGAGGCTAATCAAATAGTGACTTTTGATATTGTTAAACCAGTTATTGATACTTCTAAAAATAATATTTCTAATATACCAGTTAGTAAGTCAAATAATAAGTTTTTAAAGAAGTTAGAGATAGATAATTATGATATTAGTTTTGATAAATATAAATATAATTATGATATTGTCGTAGAAGATGAAGTAAATAGTTTAAATATTAAAGCAGAACTACAAAATAGTAATGCTAAATATACGATTACTGGAAATGATGATTTAAAAAAGAATAATAATAAAGTTATTATAGAAGTTACGGCTGAAAATGGAGATAAGAATATTTATACTATTTATGTAAAAAAAGAAAGTGAAATCACTGCAAATGTTGATGAACAAAGTAATTTTAAAAAGGCTACGATTAATGTAGATAAGAAATATGTTAAGACTGGGTTTATAGTAATTTTAGTGATAGTTTTTATAATTTTAGTTTCATTTATTGTTAGAAAAATTAATGATAAGAAAATAGATAAATTAGTAGATAAGATGTAAATGATAACTCTTCTTTTTAGAAGGGTTTTCTTTTTATTTTTGGTTTAATCTAATTACTAGAAAAACATGTACTAAATTAATTGTTATTTTACATATAATCTTATAGGTGATTAACTTGAAGAAAAAAATGACAATTTTTTTAATATTATTAATTTTACTTTGTCCATCTCAGGTATTTGCTGTTAGTGTCAGTGCACGTAGTGCGTGTTTATTAGATACTGATAGTGGTAGAGTTATATATCAAAAGGATAAGGATACGCCAAGACTTATTGCATCAATTACTAAAATAATGACAGCAATACTAGCTTTAGAATCAGGAAGATTAGATCAAGAAGTTACTGTTGGTGAAGAAGTGTTAACTATGTATGGCTCTAATATTTATATAGAGTTGGATGAAAAGATGACACTTTTAGATTTGGTTTATGGTTTAATGCTTAGAAGTGGAAATGATGCTAGTGTTGTTATTGCTAAATATGTTGGTGGTACAATAGAAAATTTTGTTACGATGATGAATAATAAAGCTCAAGAAATTGGAATGAAAAATACAATATTTAATAATCCTCATGGTTTGGATGAAGAAACACAGAATAAATCAACTGCTTATGATATGGCACTTTTATCTAGTTATGCGTCTAAAAATGAAGATTATATGAAGATTGTTGGTACTAAGAAATATAGTGTTACTTCTTCTAAAAAAAGTTATCTTTGGTATAATCGAAATAAATTACTTACAAGTTATAAATATACAACAGGTGGAAAGACTGGGTATACACCAAGTGCTGGTAGGACTTTAGTTACTAATGCTAGTAAGAATGGACTTAATTTAACTGCTGTAACTTTGAATGATGGAAATGAGTATACATCACACGAAAATTTGTATGAATATGCTTTTAATAATTATAAAAGTTATAAAATTTTAGATAAGAAACATTTTAGTATAGATAGTAATTTTTATGATCAAAAAGTATATATTAAGAATTCTTTTTCATATCCTTTGACTAATGCTGAAAAAGAAAATATTAGAGTATTAGTACAAATTACTAAGCTTGAAAAATATAAAGATGGTGATGTAGTTGGAAATGTTAAGGTTCTTCTTAATAATCGTGAAATATATAAAGATTATATATATGTAAAAGTTGATTCGAAAAAGAAAACAATTTTTGATTACATAAGGTCGTGGTTTAGATGATTAATTATATATGGGGTAGTTTTATTGTAATTGGTATTGTTTTTTCGGTTGTTACTGGAAATATTAGTGGAATAAATAATGAGATTATTGGAAGTGGTAATAAGTCACTTGAACTGTTTATGAGTATGTTTCCTCTTATGATAGTGTGGAGTGGTATTATGAATATTTGTAAAGATGCAGGTATTCTTGATATGTTAGCTAGAAAGATGAAGCCATTATTTAAGATAATTTTTCCTGAACTAGATAGTGATGATGAAGCTTTGTCTTATATAGCAAGTAATCTTACTATTAATATGCTTGGTATTCATAATGCTAGTACTCCTTTTGGACTTAAAGCGATGGAATTGTTACAGAAGAAAAACAAAGATAAGCAAAGGGCTACTAGAAGTATGATTACTTTTTTAGTACTTAATACAAGTGGGGTTACTCTAATTGCAACTGATGTTATTGCAATTAGAAGTCTTTATAATAGTGTCAATCCAACTTTTATATTGTTACCTACTATTATTATTACAATTACTAATACTGTTTTTGCTTTATTATTTGATAGATTTTTGTGGAAGGTGTGTAGAAAATGAGTATAAGTGACTATTTTTTACCAGTTGTGGTTTTTGTTGTTATTGTGTATGCACTTATAAAAAAAGTAGATATTTATGATAGCTTTATTAGAGGAGCAAAGGAAGGACTTCATTTGGGTGCTAGTGTATTTCCTTGTTTAGTTGCTATGATATTTGGTGTTAATATTTTACTTGGAAGTGGTTTTATTACAACTTTATTTAGTGTGGTAAAACCATTTTTTTCATCACTTGGTATACCAGTTGAGGTTATGCCTATGGCAATTATTAGACCGATTTCTGGGAATGCTTCATTTTTGCTTATGACAGATTTAATTAAAAATTATGGTGCTGATTCTTTGATTGGAAATTTAGCTGCTTGTATGCAGGGAGCGACTGATACGACGATTTATGTTCTATCTTTATATTTTGGGAGTATAGGTATAAAGAAAATTAGGTATGCACTAGCGGCTGGTTTGTTTGCTGATTTGATTACAATTGTTATGAGTATTATTTTGATGGTTTTTATATTTGGCTAGTATTTATTGCAACTTAATAATAAATATGTTATAGTAGCTATAGAAAAGGACGTGGAATGAATGGAGCGTTTACAGAAGGTTATAGCAAATAGTGGAGTTACATCTAGAAGAAAAGCAGAAGAGCTTATAAAAAAAGGACATGTTAAAGTTGATGGCAAAGTAGTTTATGAGATGGGTGTTAAAGTTGATAATAGGTCAGTAATTGAAGTTGATGGTAAAGAACTTGAACGGGAAGAAAAGGTTTATTATATTCTTAATAAACCTCGTGGTGTTGTTACTACAACAAGTGATGATAAACATAGAAAGACAGTTGTTGATATAATTGATGATAAGAGGCGAATATATCCAGTTGGAAGACTTGATTATGATACGACTGGTCTTTTATTACTTACCAATGATGGGGAATTTGCTAATTATATGATGCATCCTAAAAATGAGATAGATAAAGTTTACGTTGCTAAGGTTGAGGGTGTTGCAACTGGTAGTAATATTGTTCCATTAAAAAAAGGAATTAATTTAGATGGAGTTATTGTTAAAGCTACTAGATGTAAGCTTCGTAGTGTTGATAATGAAGCGAAAACGTCAATATTAGAAATTACTATTCATGATGGAAAAAATCATCAAGTTAAAAGAATGTTAGATGCTGTTTATCTTCCAGTTATTAAGTTAAAGCGAGAAAGAATAGCATTTTTAACTCTTAAAGGTTTAAAGTCTGGTGAATATCGTAAACTAACGAAAAAAGAGGTTAGTCAGTTATATAATCTTGTTAATGTTAAAAATAAATAGAAGGGTCAAAAAAAACATTGGTGTGTTATCCAATGTTTTATTCAATTGATATAGCTCCAGTTGGACAGCTTTCTTTAGCATCAATTGCATTTTCTTTTTCTTCTTCAGGTACTACATCAACAATAGCTTCTGCTAAACCATCATTACCAACTTCGAAAACTTTTTCTGCTATAGCCTGGCAAGCACCACAACCTATGCAAATATCTTTATTAACTTTTGGTTTCATTTTATCACCTCATATAAGATTATACAAAAAGATAAAAAAAATAACAACTTAAAAATACAAAAACGGCTTTTGTTTTTTTTAGATATATGATATATTAAATATATACTAAGAGGGTGATTATATGGCTAGTCGAATGGAAAAATATCATGATGATGAACAAAATAGAACGTCTAGCAGATTAGAGCGTAATAAACAAAAATATGATGACTTTAAGAATATGGCATACACAGAGTTTCCAGCAGTAAAAGAAGTTACGATACCAACTAAATTTATTGATAAAGATGAGCCATTTAATAGAGAAGATTATCAAAGACAACGTGTTAGAAGTTCTGCTAGGGAAATAGAGGTAAATACAATTGAAGAGAAGACATTGCCTTTTTCTTTTTTAGAGGAAACTAATAGTAATGAGTATGATATCAATGAGGTATTAAAGAAGGCTAGGGAAAATCGTAGTAAGGAAGATGAATTAGAATACAAAAGAAAGCTTAGGGCTAGTGATTTTAATATTTTAGAAGGTCTTGATCAGGAAAAATTAGAAAAGATAGTTCAAAAGAAAAAGGAAATGTATCGTGATGGAGAAGATTCTGATATTGAAGATTTAATCAATACAATAACGAGTAATTCCTTAAGTCGTAAGGTTAATGAGAGGTTAAAAGAAGAAGAAAATGCCTCAGGAGATGAAGATTTACTTAGCGAGTTGTTGCCTGATAGAATTGATGAAACGATTATAACAGAGGCGATATCTGAGGATATGGTTGAAAATTATGAACCTAAAGATTCAGAAGAAGATGAAGATGAAAAGTTGGATACCTCTTTTTATACTAGAAGTATGGATTTATCTGAACAGGATTTAGTAAATGAAATAGTTGAGAAAAGTGAGGAGTTGGATACTTCATTTGTTGATAATAGTTCAGAAAATTTATTTTTTAAAGTTTTATCTGTAATTTTTGTGTTAGTTGTTATTGCCGTAATTTTATTTATAGTGTATAATACTTGTAGAGTAAAGTGATGGAAGGAGTGATTTTATGATCGAGAGAATTGGTAAACGAGAGGTTGTAACTACTGTATTACTATCAATTGTTACATGTGGTATTTATGGTATTGTTTGGTTCATTGGTTTAACTGACGATGCTTCTAAAGCCAGTGGAGATAGAAGTATGAGTGGTGGAACAGCTTTTTTACTTACTCTTGTTACTTGTGGATTATATTCTATTTATTGGAATTATAAAATGGGTAAATTAGTATATGAAGCACAAACAAAGAGAAATATGAAAGCAACAGATAACTCTGTATTATATCTAGTTCTAGGTTTATTTGGACTTGAACTTGTAAATTATATTTTAATTCAAAGCGCTTTAAATGAAATCTCTGATTTTGATTATAATGGACAACAAGCATAAAAGAATTAAGATAGTTATTGTCAGTATTATTTTTATTGTTGTACTGGCATATTTAATAAAGTATGTTTTTAATACTTTTTCTGTTTCTGTTCCTTGTTTATTTCACGAGATTACAGGATTTTATTGTCCTGGCTGTGGAATGACAAGGGCAGTTTACAGTTTTATGGAGTTGGATATTAAAAGCGGTTTTAGAAATAATTTTTTATTAGTATTGTTAATACCAGTTGCAATTTATTATTTAATAAAGTTTATTTATTATTTTATAAATGGTAAAGTAATTAATAATGGAAGTTTTATTAATCAAAAGATGGTAGCATTTTTACTTTTTGTTACTATTTTATTTGGTATTTTACGAAATTTCGATTATTTTTCATTTTTGCAACCTATTTAGGAGGAATTATTGTGAATGATAGAGTTATGGAACAAGAAGAAGTAATGAATTTAGTGTCTGATGTTCTTGATAGTGCAATTGATACAAAGAGTGCAAGAGCTGGTCTTGTTAATTTGATGAATAATCCAGCTTATAATATTTCTAGTCATTTAAAGAATGTTTTTTTGCATATTGCTTCTAGTGATGAGGCTTTTGAAAAATTTAAAACAGAAATTAATTCTAGTATGATTGAGGATGTTAAGGAGCCTGTTGTAATTCCAGAAACTTCTCAAAATGTCTTTTTTGATAAGTTGATGAGCAGAAGAGTTCATCGAGCAAGATTACTTGATGATAGTGTAATTATTCCATATGATGTTAATAATAAGCAATTAATTTATGCTTTAATGGATAATTCCGTTGTTAATAAATTTGGTTTTATTTTGGCTAATGTTAATGATAAAGCTAGTTTTGTATTTGCTAGTGCTAATAAAAATATTGATAGTGAACAATTCTATCATAGTATGAATAATTTAGTTGATCATATTGATGCTAACAGAGATTATTTACAAAATGCAGATGCTGAAATAGTAAAGATTGCTTATTTGTTTGATAGTGCTGTAAGTAATAATACTGGTTTTAATATCGGTTTAACTCCAAGAGAGAATGGTAAGGAAATTATTATTTCATTTGACGATTCTTCATATATAGATAAATTTCGTGGAAGTGGTATGACTATAAGTGATAATAAGATTAGAATTTCTAATGATTTCTTAAATAATTTAAGTAAAGTAGAAGCTGGTCTTAGCAATAATGTTAATACTACAGATTCTGTTAATTATAGTCTTTATGATTCTAAAAAAGTTGATGGAACAGATGTTAAAACAGAATTGTATGAAGAGACAAGTGGAAATAGTGTTTATATGAGTACTAATATAAGTAATGTTGATGCTCAAGTAGATGTTAAGAGAGATTATTATTTTACTTCTAAAGATAATTTTGGAGTATTTAAAAGTACTTTTCTTTCTGAAGAAGAATTGATTGAAAGAAAGAATGGTAGTATTAAAGAAAAAGATAATGGTTCTTTATCTTGTGTTTTTGCTTTAGATGATGGAAAAGTTAGTAGTTGGGGAGAAGGAGCAAGTGTTGATAATTATGGTGAAGTGACTACATTGTATTCTCAATTAGAATCACTTCCTAGGCTGAAAGATTCACAAGCTATGGATAATAGTCAAAGTGTTTCAAAGAGTGGGCAAGTATTAGTTAAAAGTAATCCCAATTTACCACCAACGTTACCTTCTCAAGAAAAAAACATTGGAATAAATAATTCTGGATTTTCTAGTACATTTTTATTTGTTACATTATTAGCATTAGAGATGATGGCGATAGCTTTTGGAATATTTATGTTTGTAAAATAGTTAAGATAGTGATTGGCTGATATTAAAGGTATCAGTCTTTTTATTTGTACATATATTTTATTAGGAATGTGATTTTAGTATGCGAAAAAGTATTCATTTAAAAAAACGTCGGAAAATTAATAAGGTTAAATTAGTAATTATATCATTGGTATTAGTAATAGTATCTACTTTTATAATGCTTTATTTTTTAGCTTTAAAAATAACGCCAATGTTATTAGAAACGGCTGAGGTAGAAATAAGAAAGATTTCTTTGGCTATTATAAATAAGTCTCTTTCACCTGGTTTAAATGAAAAAATTAAAAATGAGGCACTATTTAATACTCAAATAGCCCCTGATGGTAGTATTCAAACAATTGATTTTAATTCTATTCTTGTGAATCAAATACTTGATAGTGCTACTACTTTAATTCATAAAAATATGAAATTATTAGAAGAGGGGAAAGTAGAGGAAATAGGAACAGATTTTGGGCTTCAGTATTCTGATTTAGAACATCTTAGAAAGGGAATTGTTGCTAATATTCCAATTGGAATAATATATAATAATCCACTTTTGGCTAATTTAGGTCCTAGAATTCCAATTAGAATTCGCTATCTTGGGAATTTAGATGGTAATATTACTACTAAAGTTAGTGAATATGGGATTAATAATGCTTTAGTAGAAATTGGAATTCATTTAGAAATGACTGCAATGATACTTTTGCCTTTTTCATCAGGAGTTAGAAAGATGACATGGGATATTCCTGTCATTGTTAAAATTGTTCAAGGAAGTATTCCTAATTATTATAGTAATGGTTTTAATACAAATTCTGGAATTGTGACAATTCCAATGGAATAATTTTAGTATTTGTGATATAATTTATTAAACAAGGTATGGTGATTTGCAGTGAAGGAAATAAAAATAGATAACGTTGTTTATGAATTGGAAAAAAACTACAAAGATGCATTTGATATTTCAATTGTTTTAGAAAAATATACAGATTATTTTAAAATGTTTGATTATGTAT
>CATKEA010000141.1 GCA_949746915.1 uncultured Bacilli bacterium | reverse complement strand
TAACATATAAAACACCAGCTTCTATTATTTATAATTATACACAAGCAATTATTAATTATCAAGCAAACAGATTATCAAAAAAAGGAATTTCCTAATCAATAACAAGTACATTACTGAAATTTAGTATATTACGATTTCCTCAAACTAAAATAAAATAAAATTAGCTATTTTTACATTTTCTATCACTAACTTATCATTTTTAAATTTATTTAACATATACAAAATTTAATAACCATAAGCTTATTATTTTTACAACTCTCTCGAATATTTCTTCTCTTAGTAAATAAATTTTTACAAATTGATGTTTAATACCATACTTATTAATTTTAAATTTTTCCATAAGAAAAGACTATTGATTACAATTATCAACAGTCTAAAAAGTATTATAACTTTTAATAATTACTTATAAAATGCAAATTTCCCAATTATTGGAAGTTGCTTCTTATTCTTATCTAGAACATTCTTTATCCCTATAATCATCATAGCTAAAGAAAAAACACTAACTAATCCATAAAGAATAACTGAAATAGTAATACCTGTTTTACTTACTTCATATACACCAAGTCCATAACCTAAAAACGTTTTTTCCTCTTTAAAAATAGAGAATATAATCACTTGATTAATAATTCCAACAATTAAAGATGCAACAAACATTACAATTGTAAGTATCATACCTTGACCAACATGAAACTTTACATCTTCATCATCCTTATATCCAGAAAGAAGTCCAACTAACCATAAAATTCCTAAATAAGATAAAATCTGATAAACCTTAGTTTGTTCATGATTACTAGTTTTTGTACTATTATTAACATTAGTACTAGCATTTACATTATTGCTAATTGTCTCAACCTTTTCACTTACTTCATTACTATCATTAGAAGTAGTAGCATCACTACCTACTTTAGCTCCACACTTATCACAAAATTTTGCATTAACATCAAGCTTATTTCCACACTCATTACAAAACATAAAAAATCCTCCTACTTTACTACTATATTAACAATTTTTCCTTTTATTAAAATTATTTTTAATACTTCCTTACCATCAATATGTCTAATGACATTTTCTTCCTTCATAGCCTTATCTTTAACTACTGACTCACTATCATCATCACTAACAATAATAGTTGCACGAACTTTACCATTTACTTGAACAGCTATAGCTTTTTCTTTTTCAATTAACTTATCCTCATCATAACTAGGCCAACTAGCCTCACTTAGAACACTACCCAAAGAATGAATCTCATTTAATTCTTCTGTAATATGTGGTGCTATTGGATTAAGTAATATTAAGAATGTACGATAATCTTTCTTCGTAATTGACTCCTCTTTTTCAAATCGGTTAAGAAGAATCATCAAACTAGAAACTGCTGTATTAAACTTTAAGTTATCCATATCATCAGTAACTTTCTTAATTGTTCTATTAATATCACCTTCTAAACCAGATGTATATTCTAAACTATCATTTAACTTTTCACCTAAACGAATAACTTTATCTAAGAATCTACGACAACCATTTAATCCTTGTTCACTCCAAGAAGCTTCCTTCTCATAATCACCAATAAACATCTCATAACATCGAAGAGCATCAGCACCATACAATTTAACCATATCATCAGGATTAATAACATTTCCCTTCGATTTGCTCATTTTTTCTCCACCTTCACCAAGAATCATACCATGAGCAACTCTAACATTAAAAGGCTCTTTATTAGGTACTAACCCAATATTATATAAAAATTGATTCCAGAATCTTGCATAAAGTAAATGTCTAGTAGCATGTTCCATCCCACCATTATACCAATCAACTTTTCCCCAATACTTCAACTTATCCATATTGACAAATTCTTCTTCATTCTTAGGATCCATATATCTAAGAAAATACCATGAAGATCCAGCCCAATTTGGCATTGTATCAGTTTCACGTTTAGCATCTTTACCACATTTTGGACACTTACAATTAACAAATGACTCAATCTTAGCAAGCGGACTTTCTCCATCGTCTGTTGGTTCATATTCAGTAACATCTGGCAATAACACTGGCAAATCTTCATAAGGAACAGGCACCCAACCACAAGAATCACAATAAATCAATGGAATAGGTTCGCCCCAAAATCTTTGTCTTGTAAATATCCAATCCTGTAATCGATAATTTACCTTTCTAGAAGCAAGTCCTATCTCTTCAAGATAACTAATCATTTTATCAATTGACTCATCTTTTTTAGTAAGGCCATTCAAAAACTCAGAATTAATCATCTTACCTTCCCCAGAATAAAAAGATTCCTTATCAAGATTTAAAAATGCTGTACGATGCAATTCATCTTTTATACTATTTAGTATTTCTTTTTTATCTACCCATTCTATATCAAATTTATCAAGTTCCTCACTATCTAAGAAAACCTCTGCTTGCTTATTACTATTTAACTCAAAATACAAGATATCACAATCGATAGAATAAGCTTTATCTTTATTATAAGCATAATAATGATGATTTATTGGAGCAAGCTTCTTGATAAAAGTTAAATCTATATATCCAGTTTCTTCACTTATTTCGCGAAATGCACAAGTAAGAGAATCCTCACCTTCATGCCTAGTACCACCAATAAATAATCGTCCACCAAATTCTTTCCAATTAAGGGTCAAATATCTATCTATACTCTTATCATAAACAATTGCAACAATACTATTTTTCTCTATCTCATCAGCACGAACTTCCCCAGTAATCTGTTCAATAACTGGAACAATATCAATACCAAATTTCTTAGCAAACTCGTAATCTCTCTCATCATGAGCTGGAACTGCCATGATTGAACCAGTACCATATCCCATCATAACATAATCAGAAATATAAATAGGAACCTCTTTATTATTAATAGGATTAATCGCTGTTAACCCCTCTACTCTTACCCCTGTCTTATCTTTTACTAATTGTGTTCTTTCAAATTCTGTTTTACGCCTTGTTGCTTCACGATAATCAATTATCTCATTCATATTTTTAATAAGACCACTATATAAGTCAATATACGGATGTTCTGGTGCAATAACCATAAAAGTAACACCAAAT
>CATKEA010000140.1 GCA_949746915.1 uncultured Bacilli bacterium | reverse complement strand
ATATTTTTTGCTACCTTTTGTTATTCCAATAATTGATGCTTCTTTAATTATCTTTTGAATAATAATACTATTTCTTGAATCATTTCGATAAAAATTTGTTTATTCAATTTCATCACCATACATTTTCCCTTTAGAATCTAGTTGAATCTCATATCCATATTCAAATATATAGGCCATGCTAAATAAAAATAAAATATAGATAAGTTCAAATAATTCAAAATTAATTCCTAAATCTTCATTAATAATAAATTCTGTTATAATACCTAAAACACTTGGAACTACTATCATAAGAATCATAAATATAGCCATTTTCTTGATATTTTTAATATTATCTAAAGTAAATGGTGTTTCACCAGAATAAATATTTACAAATAAACTCTCTAAATGAAGCATTGCTAAGTAGAAAAATACTAATGTTATTATAGTAGATAGTAATACTATTTCAGTAAAAACAATCGTTTTTGAGATTGATTTAGACTCAATATTTTCTATAAAACTATTTAATATTAATTGTTCGTCGTAAGCGCTTATAACTTCTGTTTTTCCTTTGTATTTTATAATTAATTTACTATCTTTGGTTTCATATTCTATTTTTTCATTAAGTATTTCTATTTGGTTATTTCCTACTTTTATAGTACTTCCAATGAAAAGAATTGCAATCATTGATATCATTATTGCAATAATACTAATAACAGATACTATTTTTCCAATTCTTGCAATAATGTAAAGTGCTTTACTTAAACCTCTCATTTGTTGTTGTTTTTCCTTTTTAAATTTTACTATACTCATTTTAACTTCTTCGTCTAATGAACTTATATCTGTTAATTCCTCATGTACTAGATTATTAATTTTACAATGAAATATTTTACATAATTTTAGAATATTATCAATTTCTGGGTAAGCTTCACCACACTCCCATTTTGATATACTCTGTCTTGATACTCCTACTTTTTCGGCTAAACTTTCTTGTGATAGTTTTTTTGATTTTCTTAATTTTTTTAAATTGTCTCCAAATTTCATTAGACATTTTCTCCTTTCATAGTAAAATTTTAAATTTTATTAAAAGTAAATTCTACCAACTTTGAGTTGCATTCTTAATTTTTGTTAAAAATATTTTTATAATTATTCGTTTATTTGGTGTTTTTTCCATATTTTTAAACTATATTTAGTTACTTTTTTTGATATATAATAATAAAGCTAAATTTTAGAAGATAAAATTCTTGACTATTCTTTTTTAATTAAGTATAATATGCAACAAATAATTGTATTTATTAAAGTAATTGGTTAAGAGGGATAAAAATGGTTAATTTTACAGATGAAATGTTTTATAAGATGAATATTGATTTTTCTAATAATTATTTTACTGATATGATAGTTGATGAGCAAGCAAATTGTGCCGATTTTATGAATTGTCAAGAAATTGATATTATTAATCCTGAATTATTAAATTTAACAACTGTGGAAATGGAATTTAAGAAAGAAAATTTATCAAATAAATTTCTTTCGATGCCTTTTGGAACAGTTATCTTTGCAAATAGATATAGAACAGATAGAGAAAAGGCTTTTTTTAAAGGTTCTCATGTAAGAGGTCCTTATATCGTAGTAGGAAGAAATGATAAATCTTTAATTTGTTTAAAGGGAACTAGTAGAAAACCAAAATTAAATGTCTTTTTGTATGATACTCTATTAGAAAATAATAACGAGTCAGGATTTATTCCTACAAAGAATACTTATTTTAGTACTTCAGAATTATTCTTTTTAGAAGAAAATCGTAAAGTTTCAGTAATTGGTAATTTAGATGATGAATATATTAAAATGCTAGCAAGAAAAATGTCAATAGCAAAATTACGCAAATGTTATAATAAATATAATGAACCAATGCAATTAGATATTCCTGAAATAGTTTTAGATGTTGGTAATATTATATTTAAAGATTATCAGTT
>CATKEA010000139.1 GCA_949746915.1 uncultured Bacilli bacterium | reverse complement strand
TAAAACAAAAAAAAGTAACAAAAATTTTTTTAACATGATTTCACCTCATAGTTAGTATGAAATAAATGTTGAAAATCATGCCTATTTTGTAGAATTTTGTAAATATTATAGATTTTTATTTCAAAAATTTTTCATTAATCTTAGAAGAAAAATCATAATCAAACTCCCGCAAGCACTTTATTCTCTTATCTTTTATATATGTTTCAATTGAAATTACATCTTCATAAAAATTATTTTCTCCATCAATAGTAACCAATAATGTTTTTTTTAAATCTTTAGGAGTTATTTTAATTATTCGATTTTCAGGAATAATAACAGAATTTCTAAGACAACAATAAGCCTTATTATTAAGTGGTGCAATAGGAGTTATTTGTAGTGTATGCAACTCATTAAAAACAATACTTCCACCAAAACTTAGATTATACGCAGTCGAACCAAATGATGTTGATATGAGAATACCATCACCAGCAAAATTTTCTAAAATTTTATTATTTACTTCTATTTTAAAACAAATTGTATCAAAATTACCATCTCTAACTACAAATTCATTTAATGAATAAAAATATGATGTTGATTTCCCATGTCTAATAACAGTTTCTTGAACACCAACAAATTCACTTGTAAATTCATTATTATTTAATTTTTTTACAAAGTCCTGATAATTTTCAAATCTAATTTCTTGAGCAAATCCCAAGGTTCCTGCATTAATACCAATATAACTAATATTACTATTAAAATTGCACGCCTTAATCATCCTAAGAAAAGAACCATCTCCACCTACTGCTATAGCAAGATCAAAATCATTATCAACAATATCAAAGTTATTTTTTAATAACTCACTTTCTAACTTATCCCTAATCTCTTCTGACCTTGCATTATTATTAGCAAATATTTTTATTCTATTAAACTCTCTCTTCATAATATTCTCCTTCACTATATGTTATTAATATTATATTAATAACACAGATAAAAAGCAAGAAAAAAGTTGCACTTCATTATGCAACTAAAATAAAAACGATTAACAAAAAACTACAATCAACTATATCTATTTAACATTTACCTTTAAAATATTACTATCATTAACAATAAGAGTACTATACATAAATAAAACATCTTTATTAGTAAAATCAAGATAGTCACTAACTAAATCCATTTTTATATATCTTAAATCAACAAGCGTAATCTTACTATAATAAGGAATCAATAATGGCGTAAAACTACTAGCAAATGAATCTCTAAATATTATTAGCTCTTTATCACTAATAGAATTAACATTATCTATTTCTATTAAAGAACTAGGACCACTTAAGAATATATTATATAAATCACTACCATTAACTTTATCCATATCATAAACAGACTTATCACCATATTCTAAGTGTTTAACTTTAGCACTTTTTATCTGATCATTAGAAAGAAATTTAAGTTTATCTGGCTTCATAAACGATGGTACCTTAGAATAAGAAGCACCATAAAAATTATCTAATATATTTTCATCATAATCGACACTATAATAATCAAATCCCAAACTACTAGCAATTTCCTTTAAAACTTTAAAATATGCTTCCTGTCTAATATGAATATCTGTTTTATAATAATCACTCAAATTCAAAAGTGATTTAACATCAATATAAGAAATATCAATATCATTTTTCAAACTTGAATACATACTATCATAATCTATTTTTAAATATTTATCATCATCAAGAAAGAACCCTTTATCAGGAATAATTGTATAAAAAACATTACTATTTTTCAAATAACTATCATTAATATAATTTATCTTATCAATAAAACCAGCAACATTTTTATCATTAAGCGGATAATTTTTATCAATGACATATCCATCCTTTATATATACATCATTACTATCAATATTTCCTAAAATATATCTATCAAAAACTGAATTACTAGATATTAACAAATTTCTTCCAGGAAACTGATCCGATAAATAATCATCCAAATTATCTACAAAGTTTTCTTTCAAATCAGAAATAGTAGTTAATTTTCTTCTTTCATACGAAGAAATATCCATATCTTTTATCAATAAACTGCATATTGGAAAAACAAATAAAATACCAACAAAAAAATATGTAATAACCTTCTCTTTCATAACTAAAATCTAAAATAAATAAATGGATTAAATGTACTAGAAATTATTCTTGCAACAGATAAGAAAAAAATTAAGAATATATAAACAATTCCAAGAACATCGACCAACTTATTTAATTTTCCTTTCTTTAATCTAATAACCATCGTCTTAAACAATGGACCCATACCAAGAAATGCAACTATAAGTATTACAATATTATTTTTTAAATAGAAAATGCTTTCACTACTAAGAAAACTACTACCTATTCCAAATAAACCCTTTAAATAAATCCATAAAGTATTAAGATCAGTAATACTAAAAATAACAAAACTAATAAGAACAACAACAAATGTATATATATGAGAAATAATACCCTGTTTTAAATAATTTTTTAAAAAATATTTTTCGAAAATTAAAAACACAAAGAAATATAATCCCCACATAATAAAGTTCCAATCAGCACCATGCCATAAACCAGTAAGCAACCAAACAATAAAAATATTTCTAATATTTTTTATAAAAGAACATCTATTACCCCCAAGTGGTATATATACATAGTCCCTAAAAAAACTTGATAAAGACATATGCCATCTTCGCCAAAATTCTGTTATAGACGAAGAAATCAAAGGATAGTCAAAATTCTCTCTAAATTTGAAACCAAACATCTTTCCAAGTCCAATTGCCATATCTGTATAACCAGAAAAATCATAATATATCTGAAGTGTAAAACCAAATGCTACTAACCAATAAGACAATACTGTCATATTGCCAGTCATGATACTAGAATACATATTATATAATGTGTCAGCAACTAAAACTTTTTTAGCTAAACCAATTATAAAACGAGTAACACCTTCACTAAACAAAGTAAAACTCTCACTCCTATTATCTAATTCATCACAAACATCTTTATATCTTACAATTGGCCCTGCAACTAGTTGTGGAAATAAAGCAATATATGTACAATAAGTAAAAAAGTTTTTTTGACTTTCTACATCTTTTCGATACACATCGATTAAATAACTTATATTTTGAAAAGTAAAAAAACTAATTCCAAGTGGTAAAATCACATTTAAACTAAATGAATCTATACCAAAAACACTTGTGAAATTATCGATAAAAAAATTGACATATTTAAAATAAAATAAAATCCCAATATTTATAACTAAACCAATTACTAAACACACTTTTTTCTCTACTTTTTCTATAAATAAACCACATACATAATTTACTAAACAAGATAAAAGTAATAATATTACATACCATTTTTCACCAAAAAAGTAAAAAATTAAACTGAATATTAATAAAACATAATTTCTAAACTTCTTTGGAATAAAAAAATAAATTAACAGTAATAAGGGTAAGAAAAAGAAGAGAAAGCTTATACTTGAAAATACCATACTCTTCTTCCTATCTATTTTAATTTTTCAAAATTCTCTTTTATCTTAGGTGCTAAATCATTAGACATAATAAGTACTACTAAATCACCTTTTGATAAAACATATTTATTTTCTGCTTCAACACATATCCATTTTCTTGGATCAGCATTTTTTTCTATATCTTTAACAACATCAGAAGCATCCTTTTTATCTTCTAAACGAATTAAAACTACTGAATGTGGAGTAGAACCTGTCATAGCTTCACTAGCTATAGCTTCTTTATACTTTGCATCAACAAAAGCATAGTTCTTAAAATTCTCACTATTTAACTCAATATTTTCTACCATCATTGGCATTTCTTCTTCAGCTATTCCTTCATATAACTTTGCCATTATATCTGGCAATTTTCCTTCGATATTTTTATTATCTTTGCTACCACAACCAGTAACAACAAAACACGCAATCATCACGCAAAATAAACATAAAAACTTTTTCATAATTAACCTTCCATTTCTATTATAATTTTTTTACATTTCAATTATAGCACAACAACGCCCTAACATCAATTATCTTTTTATTTAATACATCAATATTAAAAAAAACTATATATCAAAACTTTTCTATTTTGCTATTAGTACATTTTTTTACTTCTTCTTAGCCAAATCAACACATGTATCCAAAACTACATTACATAACAATTCTATATTATCCAAATCATCAAGTAAATACATTAACTTTCCACCTTTATAAGGAATTTCTTCTTTAAGATTATATTTTTTATTACTATCTGTTTTTTTAACTAAAAAATTATCATTTTCATAAATACCTCCAAAAAGTATTCCATTATAATAAAACAAATATCCTCCCATCATTGGACGACAAAAAATATTATCTAAATTACTAAGTCTATCTAAAACATAATCTTTATATTCCTTAGTTGTACTCATATTAACTACTCCCTTTCTAACATAGCTTCGATAATCCTTATCGTCTTATTATCATAATCGACACTAGCCATAATTCCATAAGGTATGACACATCTAGGAGTCGAATGTCCAAAGTTAACATTATATAGAACTGGCGTTTCTAAATCCTTAAATACCCTTTTAAAGACATCCTTATATTCTTCATAATATACCTCATCAATTGGTTTTCCAACTATAACACCTGAAACGACATCAAAAATACCCCTACTTTTAAATTCATTTAACATCACTTCTAAATAATCAGGACTTACCTTTTCGTCACTAGTTTCTAAAAACATAATCTTTCCATTCCACTCTTCTTTTGAAGGAACTATCCCATACTTTTCACAAATTAAAACCTCATCCTTAAAATTACTACCAGTCATAGCTTCATAAATACTATCAATACAACCACCTAAAAGTCTTCCATTTCTTACCCCAGAACCATTTAAAACTTCGTAACCATGCACCTCTTTATTTACTTTTCTACTAACCCCAATCTGACTTACATCATAAGTTTTTCTGTCACTATACCAAACAGAGCTAGACTCTATTTCAAAACTATCTTCATTTAAGAAATACTTTTCAAAATATTTTCTAGTATAAGGTAGCATTTCTTTATCAAGCTCTGCAATATCAACTAAAATACAAGGACCATAAAAGGTTGAAAGACCTAACTTATATAACATTAAGTGATCCATAGTAGTATCAGAAAATCCAGAAAATATCTTCGGATTATTTCTAACTGCACTAATAAATTCCTGATCCTCCATCAAATATGGAAAAATTTTATAAGTATCATTCCCACCAATAGCTGAAATAATAGCTTTAATACTATGATCCATAAAAGCCATCTTTAAATCTTCAGCTCGCAATTCAGGATGCTCTTCTAAACATTTCATCCCCTTACTAGCATTAGGCATAATAACAGGTACAAGCCCATAATCTTTTAATCTCTTAAGGGCAATATCAACCTCATGCTTAACAAACGCCTCACCAAGTAAACCTCTTGATAAACAAACTATTGCTACCTTATCACCCTTTTTTAAATTTACTGCTTTTTTCACCAATCTCATCTCCCATTTACTACTATATCATAGCTTTCTCTTATAAAATTCATAACATAATCGATATCATCAATAGAAAAAATTTCCATTTTAGTATTAACCTTCCATTGATAAGTATTAGGTACAACTTCTAATCTATTATCAACATCATTATAATTATCACTAGGTAACAAATAAACAATTAAATTATTCTTTCTAAAATGAATCTGCAAAAAATTATTATTTTTACTATAACCAACATATATCTTATTTATTTTAACCATAATGTCATTAAACTCATTCTTCACCCTAGAATCAAGTTCATAAAATAAATGCTTAGTACCAGCATTAATACTACTAAGATGATAATCTATATCATATTCTCTTCTTCCATATCTACCAGTAGACTGGCTTTCTTCCTCATAAACAGGTTCAATATAATCTACATACTTATAATCTTCATTATTTAAAGAATTAAGCCCAAGAAATCTTATTTTATCATACCTACTTTGAAATTTAATATCCCACCTATTTTCTAAAAATTCAACTAAAATAAGTCCTCTATTCAATATAGAATCACGATTCCAAATAGATATACCTTGATCATCACGATAATCATAGATTTCTCTTTCAGAATAAGAACCATTCTTATACCTTTCCTTCTTTTTCTCAAAATCATGATCCTGTAAATCTCTATTAATTTCTAAAGCAAGTGGAAGCAAATTACCTAAACTACCTCTAAAACTATTACGCTCTTCCAAACTACTGTTATCAAAAATATTTAACCAATATGAACTACTTTCTGATTGTGGAAAAATATGTTCAACAGAAATTTTCGTTGAATTAAAGTACCTATCTGCATCAATAATTTCAACACCACTAAATTGTTTCATTAAATATAATTCATACTCATAAAGAAAATACTTATTTGCTTTCCAACTATAAAAGCCATTATTTTTAAATAATTTATTAATTGTTGATAAAACCCCAATATTCATATCAATAACATTATTAGTACTAATAGCATCAAGTTTACCAAGAGATTCGATAATTTCATCAATATCTATATTATCAAAATACAAAAGATTAGTATATTTAGTATATATATGTCTACAATAAGTAGTTTGAAATCCACATAATCTAAACATAACAAAAATAAATCGTTCTACAGCTTGAAGTAATTTAAGTTTTTTATCTACTGCTACATAGTTTTTTGATAATGTTACCAAAATCAATGGTCTAAAATAATTAAATTCTAATCGTTTAAGCTTTGACAACCATAAATTTAAATCAGCATCAGCTGTTTTTTGAAAATGAAGATAATACCAATAAGGAACTAATTCAGACAAACTATTGATATACTTAATAATATCTTCGCTAGTTAACTTTTTAGATAAATCTGTACTGTCAAAAACCTCTTCAATAGCACTAGTATCATCATCAATATAATTACTATCATCATCAACCTGAATATTAATAGTATTAAATATTCTTGATGGACTAAAATAACTCTTTAACAAAAACTTTGCATAATCCTTTTTAATGGCTTCAGTATATCCAAAATAAACATAACAATGAGAAAGTAAAAAATCATCATCATCAAGTTTAGATTTACTATCCATACCAAGATATTTATAAATCGTTTTCCAAGTATCATTAATAGACTTCATCAGAGCTTTTTCCTCATCATCAGGTAAAGATAATAAAGAAGTTAAATAAATTAATCTATTCTTCAAAAGCTCAAGATTAGATAACCTTTTACCACGATTATTCATTGTTTCAAATGCTACATTAACATTAAAATTCTTATCAATCACATACTTATTAAATTTTAAATTATTAGTAAGCTTCTTATATATTTTATAAACCTCTGAAAAATCATTCGTTAAATTGTATAATTTTTCCAATTCATCTTTAAAATAACTTTTAGCATTATCTAAATTAAGCGTATAAAAACTAGTAACAACTTCTCCAGTATAATCAGGATTTAAAATCTTTGTTTTAAAATAATCGTCACTTGGTTTATCAACCTCATAACCAAACAAATATGATTTTATAACTCCATTAGAATTAGGCTTTTCTATTACTAAATATTTTTCTATAATTTTAAATAAATTAGTATCATCATCAACCATAATCCTATTATCATCAACGATAGAACTCTTTTCACGATAAAGTTCAACAATTGCTTGAAGCAGAATAATTATCGTTGTAAGTCTTTGCTGACCATCAACAACATGAAAAGCTTGAAACTCATTTTCATTATTATATAACAACCATTTTTCGTTATTCCATTTATCTAAAATCTCCCTATCATGTTCCTTATCTAATATATTTAAAGAAATCATTCCAGTATAATGATCATTATTTTGAGGTAACTTCGATATATCTTCCCAAAACTCTTCTAATTGTTGACTCTCCCAAGAATATCCACGTTGATAATCTGGTATCCGAAAAATACTATTTTGAAATATTTCATTCAATGATTCTAACTTATTCATTATACTCCTCCTACAAAACATCTAAAAATATTATAACATAACTTTTAAGTATATTTCTTACTAGTAACAAATTATTTCCAAAAAATACCAAAAAAGATATTTCAAAACGAAATATCTTTAAACTTATCCCTTGAACTCTTCAACAGTAACAGTAGTATCAAATAAACCAACATTAGTATCAACATCATGTTTATTAATACCTGTATAAACTAAACTAGCATCCTCATACCTTTTAAATTTAAATACCGCATCATTCATAAGTGGACCATTAAACACTCCTAAACTTACAAGTAATTCAAAGTCATTAACTGTAAGCCCTGTAACCTTTTGAAATAAACCAGGCTCTAACTGTGTAATAATATCCTTCAAAGTTCTTTCCCGATAATCAGTCAAATACATAAAAACTGGAATTCTTGTTGCAAACTTGATAAGTTTCTCCTGAATTTGTTTACGCTTACTCTTATATTCTTTTTCTTCAAGCGAAAGTTCTGCTTTTTCCTGCTTTGTTAATTCCCTCTCACTAGCTTCTTTTTTCTTTTCCTTGATATCTGTTGATTTATTAATAATCGTTTCCAAATCCTGATTAAGCCTTCTAAATCCTTCTATACTCATAAGAGCATTCATTGCCTCTTGATTACTAAGAAGTTTTCCTAAAGTCATATTATCAACATTAACAAGTAATGCACTTTCCCATCTCTTTGCAAGTAACGTAGCTGAAGTACCACTCATTGCTATATCAAGAATTCCAGCAGCATCAATCTGTTTCATCGAACTACCATCATAAGCAAGAACAGGCAAAAAATTAATAAAATCATTAACTTTCTTCTCTGGATCATTCTCATTAACATCAAGTCGACAACTATAATCAGCAATCTGCCTTAAAGCCCTATTAGGTGCAAAGTCAAAAACATAACACTCTTTTTTTAATATTTCATCTTCCTTAGTTACTTCTTCATTTTTAAGTGTCCAAGATGACTGAACACGAAATGCTGCCTGAAAATAAGTTTCTGGTGTACTTAAATTTCTAAGCATAAAAATTCCACCCCAAGGTTTAACTGTTATTCCCGTTGTCAATTTTCCACAAGTCAAAGTTATTGTCTTACTATTAAGTGGATCTTCCATTGCTCGTCTAACAGGAGCAATCGCTTTAATACCAACACCAGCACTTATTCCTGCACAAACTAAAACCTTGTATTCATGATAAAAAATATTTTGTCTTTGCTTTAACAAATTACTCATTGCATAACAAGCTGAAACACTAGGTAAAAACCACAACGTATGATTTAAAGTACTAAGAAGCCTAGTATCAGAATATGGCATTGGAGGTTTCTTAGCACCAAGTTTTAAATTATCAATTGATGTAGCCAAATAACTACCACGTATTAAATCAAGCCATTTTTGAACTTCATTTTCATACACAAAATGAGCATCTTCACCTTCGCCTTCAGCGGCAAAAAAAGTATTCAAATCAAATTCATCAAACTCTCCAGTTGATGCTATTTCTTTAATAGAATCAGGAAGTTGATATGTCAACAACACCATCTTTGGTAATTCAGCATATGGATTTTTAGCTTTTTCACCTTTCCATTCTTTTTTTGCTCTCTGTTCATCTGAATAAGTCCAGTTATAAATTTGTTCTTCTATAAACTCTCCAGAAGCAATAGCTCTAAATGGTGTCCCTGATAAATATAAATAATGCTTTGTTCTAATTGGCATTATATCTTCATCAAAATACTCAAGTCCATTTCCAACTTCATCCTTTTGTGACTTAATATCTTCACTCTCAAATAATTCCTTTGCACTTTCTCTCCAAGCACCATAATGATATTCATCAAGAATTACACAATCCCAATCAACTTTATGAACCCATTTATTTTTAATCTTAATTCCTCCAGCTGAATTTCTTCCTAAATAATCCTGAAATGAACCAAAACAAACAATAGGTCTATTCTTATCACAATCCTCATAATCAAGGGCATCACGAGCCACAAACTGCCAACCAGTAAAATCAAGATGTGATTCTAAATCCTCTCGCCAAGCACTCTCAACAGCTGGTTTAAAAGTTAAAATAAGGACTCTTTTCCATTTCATACGTTCAGCTAATTTATATGCTGTAAAAGTTTTACCAAAACGCATCTTAGCATTCCATAAAAAATGTGGAACTACTCCTTCAGACTTAGAAAATTTATTAAAATATGAAGCAGTTTTTTCAATAGCTTGTTCTTGTTCTTTTCTTAATTTAAAACTTTGAGTTCTGTTTTCATAATTACTTATACGATTATATATAGCTAAATAAGCAGCCATTAAATCATCAACACTACATCTAAACCATTCCCCATTCGGATTTTCAAAATTTTTAGCTCTAAGTAAATCATGAATATCTGTATCTCTAAAACTTGTTCCATCTTCTCTCATAGCATTCTCAACAAATACTATTTTATAAGGTTTTTCCTCCTCTGGACCTAAAACAGGAAATTGTTCCTTAATTCGATCTTCTACATTTTCTCTCGTTGTATATCCTATTTTTAAAAGTCCTTTATGATTAGGATTAATATCCTCATAAGCATATATTTGTGAATGGACTGACTTTCTACCAGGAAATAACTCACTATTCACTAATATCACCACCAACATTATCCATAGGTTTAACCATATTTTCAATATATGATATTTCCTGTTCTGTTAATCCATACTTTTCATATAATTCAGAATCTGCCCAAGACTTATCAAAACTTTGAAGTGGAATCAACTCAAAAGACTCCTTTGAAATATTCAATGAATGTCTATTATAAAATAATAAAGCTCTAAAAAACTTCGTTTTAATATATGAAAGACAATTATTAGCTTCATCCAAAGTATTAAATGGCCCAAGTTCTATAAATGTTTCCGTACAAACTGTACCAGGTTCACCAATAATAATCTCTGGTGGAACAGTTGATGTTGTCATATACGCCTTTGAAAAATAAAGTTTATACTTAGAAACATCATCACTAAGTTTTAAAACACTATCTGGATTAACAAACCCAACTACTCTTTTAGAACCACCTTTTTTACCTTTTACTCCATATATTTTTAAATATCCCTTTTTACTACTCATCTGTAAATCAATCTTTGGATACTTTTCAGGATTATTAAACAAGTCTGAATAATAACCAAATGGATTTCTAGAAGAAGCAATTTTACTAAATTTATCTTCTTTAAACTTAACTGCTTTTTCTATTATCGATAATTGTCTATAATCACGCATAACAGTATCTGATAAATTAGTTTTTAAATACCTATGACTAGCATTTTCTGTTCCATCCAAAGCTTTATAATGATATTCACAAGTACCCGTATAACCTTTTTGCCATAAAAAATAGTTAACACCACCATCTATATGCGTACCTGGAAAACACTCACTAGCATCTTCAAAATCATATATATACTTCATCTGTTTATCTTCTATCATTTCTTTTCTAAAAGAATCTAACCCTTTACCACCTTTCATCCATCTAGAAGGTACAATCATTAATAAATATTTAGGTTGCAATTTTTTAGCTTGTTGAATAAAAAAATGATAAATAGGTTTTGCACTATCACCAGTTCCTCCACCATCACTCATTTGATAAGGTGGATTCCCAACTATTACATCAAATCTCATCTTAAATAACTCATCTACCTTTCCTGCATGAATAAACTCATAAGCATGTGCTTCCAACTCGTCAGGTCTTTCATAAGTTTTCTTATTAACCCCACAATAAATACAATTTTTATCTTTCCATGTATGTTTACAAGGAACAAAACGAATATTTCCAAAAGCATCCTTAAATTCTGAACAATTAGAAAACTCACTATTAGCATATTTAGAACAATACAATGTTCTTCTTGATACTAAACCTGTAAGTTCTGTTATAGCAATACCAAAAACTTGCTTAGTCAAAATATGATTAACTCGGTCAAACTCATCAGGAATTATATCCTTAAGACCATCAATAAGACGCTTAACAATTTCTCTAAGAAAAACACCTGTTTTACAACAAGGGTCTAAAAAAGTTGCCTTTGGATCAGACCATAAACTCTTAGGTAACAAATCTAACATATCATTAGCTACCTTTGCTGATGTAAAAATTTCATCATTAGAAAGATTAGCTAAACATGTAAGAACATCAGGATTATAATCTTTATTAAACATACTCAATCACCTTCATAAAACTTACTGCTGGATAAACCGCAACAGGTTCTGACAAAATTCCAAGTTTGTCTTCGTCATTAATTTTCTTAATACTAGGATCTAACAATTCAGATAAATAATAATCTCTTCTTTTAACCTTACTACCAGTTATTAATTTCCACTCCGAAAATCTAATTGGTTCACCATCAGACTTTAATAAAGTAAGGGCATCCCCATGAAGAATATTTTTTTCAAAAATAAATTTAATTACTTCTTCAAAATCCTTGTTAGCCTTTTTCTTATATATATTTCTATAAACCTTTATTGTATAATCACTAAGTCTTTTTCTACAATCACAAACATTATCTAACATTATCTCAACACCATATAAACTAGAAGCACATATAAAACACCATTTCTCATATTCAAGCTGAGATCTCTTATAGACCGAAATAACATCCAATTTTCGCTTTAAAATTTCTATTAAAAAATTTCCATCTCCACATGCCGGTTCTAAAAAAGTTGACTCTGGTCTTTCTACCTCATCTTTAACAAGAAGAAGCATATTATTAACTTCTCTATCAGAAGTGAAAACTTCACCATGCTTAACAACTCTATCACGAGACTTAATTTGCTGTTTCATAAGTAATCCCCCCTAAATAGTTAAAATACTAATATAATTATACCAAAACATAAAAACAAAGTAAATTTTTATCGAAAATAACTATATAAAAATAACCTAAACTAAAAATCTAATATTATGGCATAAGTTACATCAAAAATAACAAGTTCATCATCAAAACAAATAATTATACCATTCATATTAACACAATAGTAAATTAAATATTACTTCCCTTTTATTTATAAATATCTATATTCCTGTGAAATAGTAATATAAACACAATTGCAATAATTATAACACACAATACTAATACTTTAGTCTACAAAAATATAATCAGTTAAATTTAGATAGTCTATTAAAGTAAGACCCTTCATTAGTGCAATATTTCTCCAAAAGAAAAAGAGTTATACACTCCGAATCACATTGATATCCCCTTTTCTTCACTACTAACAATACAAACAAAATTAAAATCATCAGCAGAATTATAATAATAATTTTCTCTACCAATAGCTATTTTTCTAAGTCCATCAGCTACTTTTTCATTACTTTCTCTTTTAATAACTTGTTCAACATCATATTTAGACGTTGGCAAAATTTCTACCTCTGGAGAAAATATCGCATTATCAATTAAATTCATATCCCTTAAGCCATATCTTTGATCAAGAGGCAGAACTGAAAAATAATACATTCCCTTACTTTTATCTTCAAATTTTACTTTAGCTGTATCAAATTGATCTCTAACTAAAAATGTTCTAGTATCATAAGAATCTGTAAAATTACCCGCCTCAAAACCTTGTCTAGCTCTAATAAGCATAGAACTTTCATTAATACTATTAATCCCAGACTTAATATTTATTTGTGGGAAAGTTTTAATTTCTTTCTTACTCATAACACCATCTGAAGTATAAGTCTTTCTTTCTGCAAAAGATATCTCATTACAATTCCAATTTTCACATCTAAAATTATTAACAGTGGAACTATTATAATCTATTACAATACCACCTAATTCATCAATACTAACAACATTTTCTACTACATTTTTCTGAAAAATATACCCCTCATCAGTAGAAATAGGTACACGCTCCTCTGTTCTAACACAACTAAATATATTAGGACTCATACTATAAATACTTGTTGAATATTTAGTTCCATCAAGAGATACACAATTAAAAGAAAATGATTTTTTATGCTCCTCTACCATAACTTGTTCTGACTTTTCTAATAAATTCATTTGACTTATTAAACCATCAATATTTGAAACAGCAGAAGAAAAAGCTGGATTTTCTAAAAATCTTGAGTCAATTCCTAAATCTAAAATATGTTTACTAAGATTATTTCTAAAATCTTTTACACTATAACTCATAATAAAACTCCCATCTATAAGAAAATTATAACACAAATTTTACCAATTAAAAATTATAAAGAAAAAATGTCAAATAACTTGACATAATTATCCTTGCAATATTTCACCTTTTCCCATTATATAATTCCTAATTTTTACATAATCAGTTGCATAAATATTTCCATCATTATTTATATCAGCAGCCATTAAATAAGCCCCTGCAAGTTTTGTTTTACCCATTATATGATTTCTAACTTTAACATAATCTGTCGCATAGATTTTCCCATCACCATTTACATCGCCTTTAACAACTACTGTATAACTATACTCAGTATTATTAAAATACAAAGTAATTTTCATACCTGTAGAAATTATTCCATTATTTATCGAAATACCACTAGCATTTGTAAAACTTTTTAGTGTAGCAAAAGAACAATCTGAAATACGTTTTATTATACTATTAACACTAGTTCCAACATTAAATCCTACAATATAGCTTCCTCTTTTAGTTAAACCAAGAAAGTCAAGAACTTCTTTCTCTGTAACATTACTAATTTGATCTTTAACAACAACATTACTAGATAATTTCATTTTCACACTACATCCTGTAATATTTATATTAACAGAAATTACTGATATTCCTGCTTTTAAACCAACAATTTTATTACCATCTACACCAAGAATATTCAAATTTGAGCTAGATATTGTATATGACAAAGTCGCATTAGGAGTTGAAATCAACGAAACACCTATTTTAGCTCCTTTTAATATACTATGTTCTTTTAAAAGAGAAACCTTTGTAATTCCTCTAGATAAAGAAGCCTCATTTAATATACCAAGATTATGAAAATCCTTGGCATATCCACCAACTAAAGCTAAATTACTACTATCATTACCCCCATAATACACATTATCAGGAACATTATAACTACTATCTAAAATAGCTTGAATACCAATAAAACCACCAACTTTTTCTGTTCCACTTACTATTCCAGTTGAAAAACTGTTCTTAATTTTAGCATTCATATTTATTCCGATAAATCCACCAACATTTTTCTTAGCAGTTACCTTAAGATTAGAAGAACAATTTTCTAGTATAGTAGTATTATTTACATTTCCAATAAAACCACCAACTGAAACTAAATCATTAATAGAAGTTCCTTCATAAGTTACACTTCCACTCTTTAAATGAATATTACTAAATGTTACATTTTCTGAAACACTAGCAAAACCACCAAGATAATTTCCAAGCTTTGAGTAAACAACCAAGTTTTCAAAAAACAAATTTGTAATTGTAGTACGCTGTTGATAATTACCAACATTATTAAAGACACCTGAACCATCAGTTTTAATATTACGAATCGTATGATTATTACCATCAAAATTACCTTCAAAATTAATAGAAGGATAATCTATATTATTAAAATCTAAATCACTGGTTAACTTATAGTACTTATTCTTAGTAGAAAGACTCATTAAATACAGAAACGTGTTAACATCCCTGATTAAATAAGGTGATTCCTTTGTACCTAGACCTTCCATTTTCGGAAATGTTACATTAAAAGTAATAGAATCACTAGTTTCTGAAATAACTTCAATTTTTATTCCAGAATTAGTTCCATCAGAAAAGAAAATTGATTGATTATCAAAATCTTTATTATTTAAATTTAAATCTTTCCCAAATACTTTTCTTTGCATATTTAATGTAGCAGAAGATAAATTTCCTTTTCCTTCTCCTAATCCTGTTTCACCTGGTCTAAAAACATATACATGATCTTTCTTTCCATAATCACTACCATCTGTATTTCCAGAATATTTATTTTTTTCATTAACTCGATAAATTATAATACCACTAGAATCTGCTGAATATGACTCATAAGTATTCATCTTTTCATGATATTCTACTATAAAATATTCATCATTATTTCCATCAAATTGAAGTTTTACAGCCCTTTTTTCATTTCGATCAACAAATTTTGGCTTATAAACTATTACATTATTAGTAGTCTTATTAATCACAGGAATTGATCCATGCCAATTAGTTACACTATTATATTCACTTATATAATAAGTCAAAAAATTTTGAGGATTAGAACCGATAGAATTTCCCATTATATCATAAAATCCAACTGGTTTAGAAGTAGAATCACCATGACGATATAAATCCATATAACCTAACACATGCCCAAACTCATGAATCATTGTACCATAAGTTCCACGATTTAATGAAAACAACCCAGCTGACTGTGTATAATCATCAGCATAAAGTAAAGTATAACTAGAAACATTTTTTCCAAGAATAGTCGAACTTATACCAGTATTACTATTCTCATGAGACCAAAGTAAATCACCCCAACCAATAGTAGAAGAAAGATTATTTTGTCCCTCTATAATAAAAGATATTGCATCTATTTTTCCATCATTATCTGTATCCAAATCATTGGCAGTTAGACCATAAAGAGAAACCATATTAGAAACATAAGAAACGGCGCTATTTAAAAGTTCTGTTTCTCTTTTTAAAGATTCTGTTTTATCTTTATAACCTATTTTATTAGTATCACTATACTTTAAATAATATCCTATTGGATGCGAATCTTGATATGAAACAACTTTTCCATTTTTCTTTGGAAATATCTCAGTTGTTATAGATAAATTTCCATAACTCTGTTTTTCATAATATTTTTTAAAAGAAGGAACCTTAATAATCCCATTTATAGTATCCATATCGAATAATACATCACTATTAAAAATCTTTTCAGCATTTAGTACACTTTGTTCATCATCTAAATGATTAATAACATTTAAATCACTATCACTAAATTTTATAAATATTGCTATATTTTTTAAAGAACGCCTATTTATTCGCTCATTTGTATTAAGTGCAAACAACTTTTGATTAGCTTCTGTTATAATTATTCTTCTTACATCAAAATTAAAATTATTATCTGAAATAACAAAAAACAAAAACAAAAATAGAAAAACTAATATTTTACTTAGTTTTTTCATTTTTACCACCCTTCTTAAATATAAAAACTAAGGTTAAAATACTAAACAAAAATGCTAGTAATCCGCATAAACCATAAATTATTATATCTTCTAAATCATTACTATCATCACAAATAGATAAAAATGCTGGATATAATTGAATCGTATTTTCAGTAGATTCATACAAATATTCAACAGTGTTTCCTTCTTCATTTATCACATTTAACAAACAATAATTATCTTCTACATTTTCAAAGTCATAACAGCTTACTTCCTTATCATTTATTAATGCACTACTACGTTTCATATTTTTCCTGTTTATATCACTATCTATCACATATATATCACGATTACCAATAGTTAAAGGAACAAACTTATTTACTAATTCATTTTTCTCTTTATCAAACAAATAAAAATTCTTACTTTTATCATCAGCAAGTCCATAAATTATAGTAATATTCTTATTAGTAAAAATATCCATCTTCTTTTTATCTATAGTATATTCCAATCTATTAAAATCTTTTGGTATAGAAACCCCTTCATAATTTCTAACTACACCAATTTTCTCATTTTTATAATTAAAATAAACTTGTGGAGCTTCATCAACATAAACCTTTATAGTATATACCTTTTTAGAACCATTTTCAGCTGTAACAGTTATTTTAATAGTATTATTACCGGGTTTAACATTAACTTTTCCATTTCCTTCAACTGTTGCCTTTGAATCTTCTGCTGTTGCTTTTATAGTCAATGAATCTACTGAAGCAGGTAAAGAAAGTGAATATTCCTTATTAGAATCACTAAACTTTGGCGATAACTCACCAGCACTAACAGTTAATGCTGATAAATTATTATTACTAGATTTCTTTTTAACTGGATTATTTGTACTAGGTTTTGTCGATGAAGAGCCAGAATTAGATGATGCAATATTTACAGAGACACTTCTAGACCCAGGATTGTAAATATTAGCATCTGAATCAGAAAAACCTTCAGCTGGTCTTGCTGTAACTGTAACTGTCCCACTTGATAAAGCTGTAACCTTTACACTAACATATCCTTGTTCAACCCAAACACTATTTGTAGACAAAACACCATTAGAAACTGTCAGATTAACACGTCCAATACAATCCCCACCAACTTTAACAGTAAATGAACCATTAGGTGAAACTTGCCTTGTAGAAGCTGACATACTAAAAGATGCAGCATTTACTGAAAAAGTATTCAAAAACATCATAAATAAAATTATAATCAAAAAAACAAAACTGTGTTTTTTCATATAAACCACTCCTTAAACATATTTGATTATACCATAAACTAAATAATAATACATATTCCAATTTTTTGTATATTCTCTTATTTGCTAAATCTATTATCTTTTTATCACAATATCACTGATTATATCAAAATTGAAATCAACCAAAAACTTCAAATAATTTATTATCTATATATAGATAGTCATTAAACTTTATCTTTATTAAATCGTCATTAACCTCAAAAAAAGCTTCAACCCCATTATCTTTTCTACCCTTCAATTTAATTACAATTGGACTTTCAATTTCTGTATCTAAAAATTTTTCCGTATCAAACACTTCAAAATAAATAAATTGATTATCATTTTCAAAAGGAACACCACAATATTCCTTATTAAAAAAATTATTTATATCACCATTCTTATCAAAACCAGCATTTAAATACAAATAACCTGTTTCACCATTATCTTTATTAACAAATATTAAATGGATACATAAATTATAACCCTTAATATTATTATTTGTAAATTTCCCAACATAAATTTCTTGTTTAGTAAGTATCAATTTCTTATCATCAATATAAAACATAGTACAACCACCCTTTTAATTATAAATTATTAAACCACCCCACATAATAATTATATATGTAACTACATATCAAATAGTTTATTTATTAAGTCATTTCTACATCCAGTAATCGCATTATATCCTATCACAATTTTACCCGTCAATATTATTTCAATAATTTATAAATTTTTAAAATTACTTTTTAAATTTTATAATAATACACAAAAACTAATAAACAAAAAGAAC
>CATKEA010000138.1 GCA_949746915.1 uncultured Bacilli bacterium | reverse complement strand
TGGTGAAGATATCAATAATTATATATTAAAAAATATAAGTAAAATTATTGATTTTAATATTGATATTTCTAATGGATTATATGATTTCTTTTATAATTCAATTCCCAGTCATAATGTAAGTAAAATTAAAGATTTAGATGAGTTATTAAATAAGTTATTTAATGGTTTTGTTATCTTTATTGATGGTGATAAATACTTTGGAATGGAGATGCGTGCTTCTCTTGATCGTGGTGTTACTAATGTAGTTAATGAAATTAGTTTACGTGGTCCAAAAGATGCTTTTACAGAAAACTTCAATAAAAACTTAGGTCTTGTTAGAAGAAGAATTAAAAGTCCTGATTTATTTGTTAAAGATTTAGAAGTTGGAAAACAAACCAAAACAAAAATTGGTGTATGCTATATGAATAGTATTTGTAAAATTAAAAATGTCGAATTGATATTACAACGATTAGAAGAAATTAATATTGATGGCATAATTGATGCTAGTTATTTGAAAGATTATTTATCTAATCCTAAAAATTTATTTCCTACTATTGTTTCAACTGAAAGAGTTGATGTTGCTAGTCAGGCATTATTAGAGGGAAAAATTTTAATTTTAACTGACACTAGTCCATATGGATTAGTTTTACCTTCATTCTTTATTGATTTTTTTCATACTCCTGATGATTATTATCAGAAAGAAATAAGTATTTCCTTTATTCGAATTATTAAATTGATTGCATTTTTTATAGCAATATTTCTTCCAGCTTATTATATTGCTATAACTACTCATAATCATGATGCAATAAGTACTAATTTACTTCTTAATTTTATATCACAAAGACAAAATGTCCCCTTCCCTGCTTTAGTTGAAGCACTGCTTATGACTATTTCTTTTGAAATATTAAGAGAAAGTGATTTAAGAATGTCTTCTACAATGGGAACTGCTGTTTCTATTTTAGGAGGACTTATTTTAGGGGATGCTTTGGTATCTGCTGGCATAGTTTCTCCGATTATGATTATTGTTGTTGCAACTAGTATGATTTCAGGACTTGTTTTTACATCAGTTGATCTTACATCAGCAGTTAGATTCTATCGTATTGCTTTAATGATTCTAGCTGCCTTCTTTGGACTTTTTGGAATATTTATAGGCGGAATGTTTTTAATAATACATCTAGTTTCTTTAAAGACTCTTGAAGAGGATTATTTAGCGCCTTTTTCGCCACTTATTAAGGTAGAACAACAAGATGCTTTAGTTAAAGTTAGTAGCAAGGTTAAGTATAGAAATCCCTTATTAACAAATAAAAACAATGTGAGAGGACGAAAATAATATGAAAAAATTATTAATAGTATTCTTTATTCTTTTATGTATAACTGGCTGCAGTAATTATACTGAGTTAAACGAGTTATTAGTTGTAACTTCAATTGGTATTGATTATAAGGAAGACAAATATATGGTATATTTGAGTACTGTTGATGGAAAACTTGATGATAAGGAAATTGAAAAAGAATATGTTACTTACAAAAGCGAAGGAAAAACTATTTTAGATGCTTTTAATAGACTTTATCAGGATGTAGATAAAAAAATTTATTTATCACATTTAGATTTATTAGTTTTGAGTAACGAAGCATTAACTAGTAATTTAAATGATATTGTTAAAACATTTCTTTATGATATTGAAAATAGAAGCAGTTTTAGTGTTATTACTACAGATGATATTTCTACATTATTTGATTATTCTGATTTTACTAACAAAGTTTCTAACTTTTCTAAAACAAATGCTAAAGAGTTGAGTGCTATATCTAATATTACATTTGATAATTTTAGTACAATCGTTTTAGAAGAAAACTATTTTATCTTGCCAAATATAAAAGTAGAAAATGATAATCTAGCATATCAAGGTGGTGTCTTAATTAACAAGAAAAAAGATATAGAAAAAATTGATATTGAAAGTATGATTGCTTATAACTATTTAACAAACAATGTAAATAGAACTACAATTGATAATATCAATGTTTTAAGTAACTATACTACTTTAAGAACTAGTAATAATAAAGTTTCGATTAATATAATAAGTGATGTTTATGATAAGGATGCTAAAGAGTATCCTAAGGTATTAAAAGAAAAAATAGATACTTTTTTAGATACCTATTATAAAGATAAAAAAATAGATATTTTAAATTTAGAAAAAAGAATATATCAAAACCACTATCATTACTATAAAAACAATAAAAATAAGTTGTTAAATTTATTAAATTTTAATGTTTCAATTAAAACAAGTAGTGT
>CATKEA010000137.1 GCA_949746915.1 uncultured Bacilli bacterium | reverse complement strand
CCTATACTGCATTGATACATCTTCCCTTAAATGTATCAATTCTTCAGTCAATGGACCTATAAGTTTATTATCCCACTCATCCTTCTTACTATCCATTAAAAAATCAATACCATACAAAGCAATTCGACGATAATCACCTATAATTCTACCACGCCCATACGCATCTGGAAGACCAGTTAAAAGACCAACATGCCTAGCTTTACGAATATCACCTGTATAAGCATCAAAAACACCTTGATTATGAGTTTTTCTAAATTCATTAAAGTATTTATCAACATCACTATTTAATTTATACCCATATGCATCAAGTTCTTGATAAACCATACGTATCCCACCATATGGATTTACTATTCTTTTAAGAGGTTCATCAGTTTGAAGTCCAACAATTACTTCATTTTCTTTATCAATATAACCAGCCTCAAAATTATTAATTCCAGACATATGATCAACATCTATATCCAATACATGCTTCTTTAATTCTTCTTTTAATAACTCAGAACACTTATCCCAAATTACCTTAGTTTTAGGAGAAATATTACTTAAGAAAGATCCATCACTATCATAACTACTATAGTTTTTTTGTATAAAATCTCTTACATCTACTTCATTTTTCCAAATACCTTCTACAAAGCCTCTCCAAGCTTCTTTCATATTTATCATCTCCTTCATAATATTACCATTAAATTATAGCATACTAGTAATTAATTACTATATCTTTTTAATTAATTTGACATATATTTACCACATTTATACTAAAACCAAATAAAAATACAAAAATCATTTTTTATTCTTCTAAAATATTTTAACTATTAAATTAAATTTAACATACTAGTACCAGAAAAAAAGAAACAAACTAAAAATTAGTTCATTTCTAAAATTAATTTCCTATTATTAAGTAATCTCTCATCAGTTGGATTATATTTTAATGCCAAATCAATATAATATAAGGCATCATCTTTTTTATTAAGATGATAACAAGCTATAGACAATAAATCATAAGGTGTTTCATTAAAAGAAAAACACTCATTTATGTAAGTCTTTGGATGACTTTGAATATCTAAAGCTAGTAAAACATAATGTTCTACTAATTTAAAGTCTTCCTGCAAATACTTTAAAATTGCCATCTCTATATATGGATCCCTTAAATATGGAGCCTCTTTTATAGCAAGCTTATACCACATTTCCGACTCATTATAGCGTCCTAAATACTTATAACATCTACCAATAAAACGCATTGATGCACATCTTTCATCTTTCCAAGTAGAAGTCTCCAGAGAAAGATGTTTTATTAATGTATCAATAGCTTCCTGATATTTACCATAATACATATATTCTCTACCAAGATAATGCATATTTCTATCATCAAATGGTGATTCTTTAACTGATAATTCTAGTAATGATAAGTAACTACTTCTAGACTTAGTAGAATCAGGATAATGATTAACTGTTATGCCATCAATAACCTTAAAATTTTCAACTGCTGAACCAACATATCTAAGTACTTCATGAACTGGATGTTCCCAAATATAATTATTCCTATTATGTATTTTTTCAATATAAAAATTTACAATAGGTTTATTATCGGAATTAAGACTCCAGTTATAATTATATCTAGCTCTATTAGTATCTAAATCCCAATTATCTTCTAAAATTTTTCTCCAGCCTGGTTCAAAAACTTCATCTAAATCTACACAAACACATATATCTGTATCTTTAGGAACTAAGTCCAAAGATTTATTTCTTGCTATATCAAATCTCCATGGGGTAATTATATCTGTTGTTACATGAACACCAAGTTCTTCTAATAGTTGTACTGTTTTATCAGTAGATCCAGTATCTAAAACATATATTTCATCTGCCTCTTTCACTGATTCAAACCATCTCTTTACAAATTTTTCTTCATTTTTTGAAATTGCATACACACATACTTTATATTTGTTCAAGTTTTTGCCCTCCCTAATTATATAATTAAGCACTAAGTTTAATAACACTTAAAGTTGCATTAGTTCCAGATCCAAGGGTAACACCAACCGCAATTAAAGCACTAAGTGCTGCGTCAATTACATCCCCTGCTGTTAAATTAACGACAATGCTACCGTTATATATCGAACCTACTCCTACAGCTAAAACTCTAGAAATTGTTGCTCCAGGTATATCAGTACCATTTCTACGAACTGCAAAAGTTACAGTAGTTCCAAGTGCAGCAGAAGCATTCAATAAATAATCAATTTGATAAGTACCTGTTTGACCAATAGTAATTGCATTTGTTGGAGTATAAGTTGCGTTAAGCACCGGTCCAGTAGTAGGAAGCGCAACCTGTGAAGTACCACCTAATGTTAAGTTAATAGTTTGAGGTGCATCGCTAAACCTAGAAGCATAAGCATTTAATCCATTTGCTGGTCCCGTTGGTCCTGTTGCTCCAGCTAATCCAGTTGGCCCCGTTGGTCCTGTTGCTCCAGCTAATCCAGTTGGTCCTG
>CATKEA010000136.1 GCA_949746915.1 uncultured Bacilli bacterium | reverse complement strand
GTGGTACAATAATAATATAATAAAGTAGTAATTATTATTATTGTTTAACTGTCAAGAAAACATTACTTTTTGTCATAATATCTAAAATGATGGTTATCAAAAAATATATAGTGTATAATTAAAATAAGGAGTTGATTTTATGTTAAAGAGAAAGAAAGACTCTTTAGATTATGAAAAAGTCAATGAAGGACTTTATGTTGGAGTAAAACTATTAAAATTATTATTTTTTCTATTTATTATCTTATCAATCTATGTATGTAATAAATTGATAACAGATTGGAAAATAATTCCTTTTGTTTTGACAATGTTAGGAATAATTTCTCCATTATTTATAGGAATAGTAGTAGCATGGTTATTTGATCCATTTGTAACTAAACTTCAAAAGAAAGGAATAAATAGGGTTCTTGGAACTTTCTTTATCTACTTTCTATTAATATTAGCAAGTGTTTTATTAGTTAATCTTATTTTACCGTCTATATCTGCTCAAGTTAATGATATTATTACTAGTGCACCAGGATTTATCAATGGTGTTAAAGAATGGGTAGAAGGAGCAGTTGAAGGAATAGAAGATTTAACACATTATGATTTAACAGACTTAAGTGATCAAATATATTCATCTATTAATCAATTAGGATTATCAATAACTGTTGATTTACCTACAAGAATAGTTAGTATCCTAAGTGGAGTAGTAAGTGGTGGAATTAATCTAATTTTTGGACTAATCATTGGTTTTTATATGTTATTTGATTTTCACAATGTCAGAAAACATTTACTAGCTTTCATTCCAAAGAAATTTCATAAAGATACCATTGACTTAACTGATCGAGTAAATGAAAATTTAAGAAACTTTGTCCATGGAACAATATTGATTATGTGTATCTTGTTTGTTTTCCAATCAATTGGCTTATCCTTAGCTGGAATGAAAGCGCCACTTGTATTTGGATTATTCTGTGCTATAACTAATGTTATTCCATATCTAGGACCATATATTGGAGGAATACCTACTGTCCTAATTGGTTTTTCAATAAGTCCAGTTGTTGGTTTATTCTCATTAATATCAGTTGTTGTTTGTCAAATAGTAGAAAGTTATTTTTTACAACCAGTAGTTATGGGAAAAACTATGAAATTACATCCTGTAACAATTATGATTGGACTATTGATATTTGGACATTTCTTTGGTATAATTGGAATGATTCTTGCAACACCAACTATAGCCATAGCTAAAACAATTGCACTATTCTTTGATGAGAAATATGATATAGTTGGGAAAATACAAGATTAATAAAAGATAATAAAAGCGATGATAAAGATGAGTAAAAAGCACTTATTTTCAAAGAGAGCTTGTCATTGGTGAAAGACAAGTAAAATAATCTTTTGAAAGCTACTTTAGAGTGATGTATATCCGGTTAGAGCCGTTATCAAAATTAAGATCTAAGTAGGATGGTACCGTGTCTTAATGACACTCCTATATTTAGGTCTTTTGTTTTTATTTATAGAAAGGACAAAGTAATATGAAAGTATATTTAATAAGTGGTAGAGCACGTAATGGCAAGGGATTAGCTAGTAGTATAATTAAAGAAAAATACGAAAGTCTAGGTTACAAAGTATGTGAAATTCAAGTAATGCGAACTTTAAAAGGATATTTGAAAGACTACTTTAATTGGGATGGAAAAGAAGAAACAAAACCAAGAGAAGCTCTTCAACAAATTGGAACAGAAATAATAAGAGAAAAAATGAATAAACCATACTTTCATGTTAACAGACTTGTTGAAGATATCGAAATATTATCAAATTTTTTTGATATCTTTCTAGTTACAGATATAAGATTACCACTTGAAATAGAAGTATTAAAAGAAAAATTTCAAGATGTTGTAAGTATTAATATAACAAGAGTTGATTATAATAGTAGTTTAACTCCAAAAGAAATGTATCATATTACTGAAAAGGCTCTTGATGAGTATAAAGACTTTGATTATGAAATTATAAATGATAGTTTAGAACAGTTTAAGTTAGATGTTTTAAAAGTAGTAGATAGTGAGGTAGAGAAAAATGAAATATATGACTAGTACAGAAATAAGAGAAATGTGGTATAAATTTTTTGTTAGTAAGAACCATAAGAAAGAACTTAGTGCACCACTAATACCTATAAATGATGATAGTTTGCTTTGGATAAATGCTGGAGTAGCACCACTTAAGAAATATTTTGATGGTTCA
The DNA here is from genome assembly GCA_949746915.1 of uncultured Bacilli bacterium. Classification (GTDB taxonomy): domain Bacteria; phylum Bacillota_I; class Bacilli_A; order RF39; family UBA660; genus CATKEA01. Next base: position 4,400 of record CATKEA010000136.1, on the reverse strand, counting down.
AGTATTCCTGATAATAGAAGAATTGTCAATATTCAAAAATGTATCAGAACAAATGACATTGAAAATGTTGGTTTAACTAAGCGCCATCAGACATTTTTTGAAATGATGGGGAACTTTTCTATTGGAGATTATTTCAAAGAAGAAGCTATTGAGTTTGCCTTTGAATTATTAACAAGTAAAGAATGGTTTGATATTCCAAAGGAAAAGCTATATGTAACAGTATATACAAGTGATCAAGAAGCTTATGACAAATGGGTTTCACTTGGATTTATTGAAGACCATATTATAAAATTAGATGGAAACTTTTGGGAAATTGGAGAAGGACCATGTGGACCAGATAGTGAGATTTTCTTTGATCGAGGAGAAAAGTATGATTCAGCAAATAACGCTTTAGAATTATTTAAAAATGATGAAGAACAAGAAAGATATATTGAAATATGGAATAATGTTTTCTCACAGTTTAACTCTAAACCAGGAGTAAAACGTGAAGATTATAAGGAACTTCCAAGTAAGAATATTGATACTGGTGCTGGACTTGAAAGATGGGCTTGTATTTTCCAAGATGCTGATTCAAATTTTGACACGGATTTATTTAAACCATTAATAAATAAATTAGAAGAAATAAGTGGTGTTTTATATAATGGAGAAATGCCATTTAAAGTAATTGCTGATCATATAAGAGCAATAACAGCTGCTTTATCAGATGGTGCTATTTTTGAAAATAATGGTCGAGGTTATGTTCTTAGACGTCTTCTTAGAAGAAGTGTACGTATGGGAAAGAAAATTGGTATAAACGAGCCATTCATGTATAATTTAGTTGATACTGTATGTGCTATAATGGGTGAATCATATCCAGAAATGCAAGATAATCAAGCTTTTATCAAAACTTTAGTATATGAAGAAGAAGAACTATTTCACAAAACACTATCAGCTGGAGAACGTCGACTACTTGAACTAATCGAAGAAAACACTAAAACCAAAAAAATAAGTGGAATAGATGCTTTCAAATTATATGACACTTATGGTTTTCCTTTTGAACTTACTTTAGAATACTTAGAAGAAAAAAACTATACTACTTCAAAAGAAGAATTTGATAAATGTATGGAAGAACAAAAAATGACTGCTAAAAAAGCTCGCCATCAAGAAACATCAATGAACTCTCAGAATGAAGCTTTAATGAAATTTACCAATCACGCTGAATTTGTTTATGAAGATACTGTTACTAAAGGAAAAGTAATTGGATTATTCAAAGATAAAAAAAGCGTAGATGCAATTAAAAATCAAGGTTATGTCATTTTAGATAAAACTTGTTTCTATGCTGAGTCAGGTGGACAAATATCAGATACTGGTATGATTATTGGTAAAAATTTCAAAGCTCGTGTTTTAGAATGTACTAAGGCTCCTAATAAACAAAATCTATTAAAGGTTCGTATCTTAGATGGAGAAATAAAAGTAGGAGATACAGTAACTTCTAATATAGATATTGAGCGACGTGAGAAAATTGCTCGAAATCACTCATCAGTGCATTTACTTCAATATGCTCTTAGGACAATTATATCAGACACTATAAAACAGGCAGGTAGTAGAGTAGATGATCAAAGTCTTCGTTTTGACTTTACTTATACTGGAAAATTATTAGATGATGAAATTGTTAAAGTAGAAGACTTAGTAAACAGTCTTATTGAAGAAGAACAAAAGTCTAGTACTCAAGTTATGAGTGTAACAGAGGCTAAAGAAAGTGGAGCTCTAGCATTATTTAGTGAAAAATATGGTGATGAAGTAAGAGTAGTTACTATTGGTCCATCAAAAGAATTATGTGGTGGAACTCATGTACATAATACTGGTGAAATTAAAAGCTTTGCTATAAGTAATGTTGAAAGTAAAGGAAGCAATGTCTATAGAATAGAAGCGGTAACAGGTAATAATATTACTGGAGAGCTTTTTGAAAGAATTAAACCATATAATGATGAAAAAGTGAAATTACTAATGAAAGCTAAAAATATTATTCTAAAGGCTAAACAAGAAAATATTGTCTTAGAATTTGATATTGATATTGTAAATGAAGATCCTAAAAGTTATAAAGATATTATTTTTGAGAAAAATGAGTTAGAATATGTTCAAACAGAAGTACGTAACTTAGAAAAAAAATATAAAGATTTAAAAAATAAAAATGCAATTGATAGTTTAAGTGAATATGATAAATATTTAGAAAAACAAGGGAAATTAAATGTTATAGTGTTTGAAACTGAAAATGAAGATATTCCTGTTTTAAAAAATATTATGGATCAATTGGCAAATAAATATGACAACAGTGTTGTTTTTGTCATCAATAAAAAAGATGATAGTAGTGCTTTTTTAGTTAAGAGTACCTCAAATATTGATGCTTCAACAATTATTAAAGAAGTAGCACAAATGACTAACGGAAATGGTGGAGGAAGTAAGACCTTTGCTCAAGGTGGAAGCAAAAATAAAATAGATACAAAAGAAGTATTAAATAGGGTTAAGGAATTTCTTAAATAGGTGTTATTATGAATAATACAATATATCTATTAGTATCCCAAGATGCTTTTATTATTGAAAAGAAAACTAGTGAAATATTAAAAAAACTTCAAACAAAGGAAACAGAAATAGTAAAATATAATTTATTAGAAACTAGTATAGAAAAAGTTGTAGAAGATCTAGATACTTATAATTTTCTTTGCAATAAAAAAATAATAATTGCAAATGATGCATATTTTTTAGGCAGTGATAAACCAAAAAATGCAGTAGAACATAACTTATCAAAATTTGAAAAATATATTAAAAATCCATCAGTTGATAATATTTTAATTCTATCTTGTGAAAAATTAGATAATAGAAAGAAAATTGTTGATTTGATAACTAAAAATAGTAAAGTTATTGATATGAATTTAAATTTAAATACATTTATTAAAAATAATTTAGAAGATTTTGAAATGTCAAATCAAGATATAGATTTCTTAATAGATTATGTATGTGGTGATACTTCAAGATGTGCTAGCGAAATAGAAAAACTAAAGTTATATAAATATGATGAAAAACGAATAACTAGAGATGACATTATAAATATTGTTACGAAAACAATAGATGATAATGTTTTCTCTTTAGCTGATTCGATAATCAAAAAGGATAAAAAGACATCTATAGAAATTTATCAGGAAATGGTTTTACATAATCAAAAAGCATCAGAAATCATTCCTTTAGTAGCTAGTAAATTTAGACTTATGTATCAAGTGAAAATATTAAGTAAAACTATGTATTCTGATGATGAAATTGCTAGAACACTTGGTACAAAAAAATATCCAGTTCAATTAGCTCGTGAAGTATCAAAAAAGTATCAAGACAGTGAAATATTAAAATACTTAAATATGCTAGCTGAACTTGATTATAATATAAAAACTAATAATATGTATGAAGGAGTAGCCTTTGAACAATTTATTTTTTCATTATAAAAAGCTAGATAAAACTAGCTTTTTATAATTTACGATACAATCCAATTACTTTCCCTAAAATAGTAACATTTTTTAAAATAATAGGTTCCATAAAATCATTTTCTGGCTGTAATCTAAAATGATCGCTTTCTTTATAAAATGTTTTTACAGTAACTTCGTTATCATCATTCATAGCAACAACAGTGTCACCATTTTTAGCAACATTTGATCTTTCAACAATAATTATATCGCCATCATATATACCAACATTAATCATTGATTCACCAGATACTTTAAGAGTAAAAACATCTTTTTTTCGTGAGATTAGACTAGTTGGTATTGAAAAAGTCTCATCAGGCATTTCAATAGCTTCTATAGGACTACCAGCTGTAACTTTTCCTAATAATGGAACATCAATAACTTTTTCATCATCTGTTTCAATATATTTATTAGGTATCAATAACTCAATTGTTCTATTTTTAGTACTATCTTGTTTTATATAACCTTTTTGCGCAATTTTTTTCAAATGAAAATGAATAGTAGCAGGAGATGATAGTCCTAAAACAGCACCAATTTCTCTAACAGTAGGTGGATAGCCATTAGTAGCAATTTTCTTCATAATGACATCAAGAATATCCTTTTGTCTACTAGTTAATTCTTCCAAATAATTCTCTCCCTTCTTTATTACAATTTAATATTAACACATGAAATGTAAATTGTCAAACAAATGTTTAGTTTTTTGAAAAAACAGATTGACACAAACGTTTGTTTGAGTTAAAATTAAAACAGAAAAGGAGTGAAAGTATGAAAAAAGATTTTAAAATGGTTTTATTATTATATGTGGGAGTTTTTCTATTTACGTACTTTTTATCATTATCAACAGTTAAATTAGAAAGTAAAGAAGATACAAATAAAAGGAATCAAGAACTAGCTTTGGAGATAAAATAAAAT
>CATKEA010000135.1 GCA_949746915.1 uncultured Bacilli bacterium | reverse complement strand
GGATTTTCATCTTTAAAATCTATTTTAAAACAACCTGTTGTTATAACATTCTCATTCGTTTGGCTAAGTGTTATCTACCACAAAGCAAAGCTTGTTCCAATTAGCATAAATAAACCTATTAAACCTAGTACTACTAACACTTTCTTTTTTCTCTTATCATTAGTCATACACTCTTTCATACCTTTATTCTTATATTTAGTATTATAACACATGTTTACTTCTATTTAATATTATTTTCATTTTGCTAACAAATAAAAGTTTATTAAAAAGTAGACTTTCATCAAACAATTTGATACAATTTTTTTATGAAAGTAAGGTGTTATTATAATGAACGAGCAAATAATAATTAATAATAAAAACATAGCTGATTATGTCATGTTTAAACTTGATAAACTTGAAAATACCTTTAATAACTATGAACTTGCTAAAATAAACGAATTAACACTCGAAGACATCCAAAATGATAACATTTTACCATTTGACGATATACTATTATTTCAAAACTTAAATTCATTAAATATTAAAAATTACTACATATACAATGATGACTATAATTATCTCCTAAAACTTACAAAACTAGAAAATATTTCCTTCGAAAACTGTGAATTCGAAAATGCCAATTTAATAGCATCACTACAATTAAAAAGCCTATCATTAATAAACTGTAAAATAAACAACTACTCATTTATAAGCATTCTAAAAACATTAGAACAATTAAGTTTAATAAATGGAACAATAGATATAAATACTATAAACACACTAATAAATCTAAATTACTTGCAACTATCATATTCAAAAATATTGGATCCTAATACTAATATAAATTTGCAAAAACTAAAGGAACTTTATATTGATAATACTAATATTATTGATTTAACATTTATAAACAATTTAAATAACCTAAAAAGATTAAGTATTGATGAAAATCAATTTAAAACTAATAGAATATTAATACACAACATAATAGCAAAAAATATAATAGTACTTAATGAAAATATGACAGAGTTTGGAGATGTAAATAATGGCTAGTATAAATTATCATCAAAAATTAACTCTTAAACCAAATGAAGTATTCGATATAAATTATATAAACTACATTAACTATATTTGCTCCCACAATCCTAATAAAAATATTCTTGTTGAAGTAGCTAACACTAAAAGTTTAAACAGTGCTATCTTAAAAAATATGAGTCCAAATATTTCTTTTAGAATAGCTGGAGCTTATGATAAAGAAAGACTAGATATCTATCAAAATCAAATTTTCGGAAATGAAAATGCTAAAGAATACTACTATGACTCTGTTATATATACAAAAAACGAAACAATAAAAATCATTGAAGAAATGGAAAAAATTGAAAGAGGAATTAATAAAAATTGGAGTGATATTCAAAAAGTCGTATATATTTATGAAAAACTAAAAACAAATATCATGTATGACCCTAAATTTGAAACAAAAAGTTCCAAAGATATAAGAAGTTTAAGGGGTCTAATAACCAAACAATCTGTATGTGCAGGTTATTCACTAATATTCAAAGAAATGATGGATAGACAAAACATCAAATGTGACTTTGTTAGAGGAAACAGTCATGCTTGGAACATTATAACAATTAATAATAAAATGTATCCGATTGACTTAACATGGGATAATGCCAAATATCGTTCAGGAAATTTTAATTCATTAGACTTTTTGGGACAAGATATTGATACATTTAATAAACAACATTTACCAGATCCTAGAGAACCATTATACGGATATCAATCTAAATTATCACAAATAGATCCTAATTTAATAAAACAATTTAGACTGCAAATTGGAAGATCTAACGATTATAAAACATCAACCTATCAAATACAAAGAAAAGATGGCTCAAAATTTATTCTAGCTCAAATTGGAAATGCAAAAATAAATAATCAAAACTATTATCGATACTACTATGTTGGTATATCACCTGATGGAACAAACGAACTACCAATTATTCTATACAGTGACACTAATGTTGCTCACTTTGTAAATGCTAAAAAATATGATAAACAAATTCCAGAAGGATACGAAGAAGCCCTTACTAATATTCTATTTTCCAAAGAAAATATTAAAGACTCTTTAAACAGGAAAACCTACTACATTGGAAACATTCGTAAAAACAATCAAAACAACAAATTAGAACTAGTACAAAATACTCAAGAAATAACTAAACCTGATGAAAAGAATAACCTTTTTACAAATCCAACCAAAAGATACACCAGAAGTGATGGAACTACCTTTATTGTTCAACAAATGTCAAAACATCCTGTACAAATTAAAGGAGCCGACGTTACTCGCTATGATATATTAGAAATTGTAAATGAAAATGGCAAAAACATATTAAAAAGAAACACAATATTTACAGAAAGAGACTTCTTTAAAGATAATAGACAAAGCATGATTGATAATTATCTAAGTAGAGAAAGATTAGACAAAAAATCAATAGAAGCAGGTGGATATATTGGATATTATGACGCTAATGGGTTTGAACAGAACAATCCAGATTTAATAGAATACTTTGAACTTTCTAAAACAATCGATATAGATTTCTTAAATAATAAAAATCAATCAAATAAAAAAACAAGCCAAATTCCATCATTTAATGAAATGAAAAATTTAGCTTTAAATTATAAAATAGTAATTGATACAAATAATTCTACTAATATAGACACCTCTAGCATCAAAATAAGCAATATTAATACAGGTAAAATAGAAAGTGACCCTGAAATAATAAAAAAAGCTACTTTTGCAAACATTTGGTTAACAGCAGCTGGAGTAAAACTGAGAAAAGATGAACAAAGAACTGGTATAGACTATGCATTTAATGAACCAGCCGAAAATTTATATAACATAGTATGTAACGAATTAACTGCAGATGTCACAACTAATGGTGTTATAGATACAGTAAAGCTTTTCCAAAATGTCGACTCAGAAGCACCATATAAACACAGTCAGGAAATAATTGTTGAATTATTTAAAACACCATATCAAACAGAACTTATAAATAGTATGTTTCTAAATTCAGTTGGAATAAATCAACAAAATAAAACACCAGAACCATTATATTCTATTAGCTATGCAGGAAATTTAGCATATAATAATCAAAACAAACATGGAAGAAGATAATAAGTCATCTTCTTTTATTTTATGTACAATTTATGTAAATTACTAAAAAGTATTAAATAAAATAATTGTTTAGCTTATTAATTTGTAGTAGTATAATCCTAGGAGGAAAATTATGGAAAGAAAATTCAAAGTTGTACAAATTGGTACTGGTAAAATGTCAGTATACACAATGAGATATGTTTATGAAAAAGGTGGAGAAATAGTTGGTGCTCTTGACATCAATCCTGAAGTAATTGGTAAAGATATCGGAGAAGTTATGGGTACCGAAAAAAAAGGTATAATAGTAAAATCAATGACTGAAGCAAAAGAAGTTTTAGAAAACACTAAACCAGATGCAGCTATTGTCACTACAATGAGCTTATTAAAAGACGTTGAAGATTCGCTTCTACTTTGTGCTAGTTTAGGTATTAATGCTATAACTACTTGTGAAGAGGCTTTCTATTCAATGAATTCTAATCCAAATGTAACTAATCAAATAGATGTTTTAGCTAAGCAAAATAACTGTACTATTACAGGTTCTGGATATCAAGATATCTACTGGGGAGGTTTAGTTAGTGCTTTAGCATCTTCTACTCACAAAATAACTAAGATAACAGGTGAATCTTGGTACAATGTTGAAGATTATGGTATTGCACTTGCACAAGCACATGGTGCTGGATACACTCTACAAGAGTTTGATGAAAAAGTTGCCAGTGTTGATAAAATTAGTGACGAAGAACGTAACAAAATTATTGAAAGTGGTAACTACTCACCAAGCTACATGTGGAATGTTAATGGATGGTTATGTAATAAGTTAGGCTTAACTGTAAAAAGACAAACTCAAAAATGTATTCCTGAAACATATAAAGAGGATATCTTCTCACAAACTTTAAATATGACAATTAAACAAGGTGATGCAACTGGTATGAGTGCTGTTGTAACCACTGAAACTGAAGAAGGAATAACTTTAGAAACAAAATGCGTAGGTAAAGTTTACGCTAAAGATGAATTTGATAAAAACGAATGGACAATCCATGGAGAACCAGAAACTACTTTAGTTATCAATAGACCCGCTACTGTTGAACTAACATGTGCAACAGTTGTTAATAGACTACCTGATTTATACAATGCTAAAGCTGGATTCATTGGTACATTTGATATGAATGAATTAAGTTATCGTACAAAGCCATTAAATGAATATATAGATTAAACTAAAATAAACCACGCTTCATGTATATTGAAACGTGGTTTTATAATCAATAAATAGACTTAAAAATCACATAAAAGTACTAATTATATTAGGATTTTTTTAGTTTACTTTAAAACTAATCAGCAGCACAATTTCATATATTATTACCACTTATTTTTATTAGTGCAAATTTAATTACATCATTTTGACACAACACTCAATTTTCTACCCAATAAAAAAGAAGAAAGACTATCAATTTTCCAAACAGTCTAAGAACAGTAATTTGTTCTTTTTAATTTACTCTAAAACCTCACTCTTTTCAACATCAAGATTCTTCTCAAAAATAGTTAACTTTTCTTTACTATCACAAATAACTAATATAATATTATCTAACTCCGTATATCCATTATTAGAAAGTCTCTTCATAAGCCATTTCTCATCCTTATTTATCTGTTTCAAATTATTATGCATAATCTTCCCATCAATAACTAAATTACTACAAAGTCCTTGATAATCAGCTTTAATCTTCATATCCTTTAGAGTCGGTTGATTATATTTGCTTTTAAGAAGAAAACTAATTCTACCATTAGGTTCCATAATAGCATACTCAATTTGACTTATATCAAAATATCCATTATTTCTAGCCTCTTGTAACAACTCATTAACATCTATCTTTGATTCCTTTAAACTATTATATAAAATTCTACCATTATCTATCAAAACAGAAGGACTACCTATTATAATTCGCCTACAAACAATACTTTTAGATGTAATCAAACTTATCAAATAAGCAGAAAAACCATACACTAAAACAGCGGCCATCCCTTCTAAAAACTTAACATCTTTATCAAGAATCATTGCACTAGCAACTGACCCTATTGTAATACCAATAATATAGTCAAATAAATTAAGCTGTCCAGCTTGTTTTCTTCCTATTAATTTAGTTACTAAAAATAAAATAACTAATGATCCAAAACTTTTACCTATAATATTAAAAAATTCCATACAATTCACCTAGAATTAGTATGGAATAAAATTTCTAAAAAATACCAACAATTTCACCATTCTCATCTATATCAATATTCTCATAACTAGGTTTCTTAGATAATCCTGGCATTGTCATTATATTATTAAGTAAAACAGTAATTATCTCTGCACCATTATAAATATTAATATCCTTAACTAAAACCTCAAAATCCTCTGGAACACCTAGTTTTTTACTATCATCACTAAAAGAATATTGTGTTTTTGCCATGCAAACTGGATATTTATTAACACCTATTTCATCAATATTTTGAAGCACCAACTTTGCTTGTTTAGAATAAGTAACTCCACTTGCACCATATATTTCAGTCACAATTTTTTCTATTTTAGTAGTAACAGAATCCTCTAAATCGTACAAAAACCTAAATTGATTATCATTATCTAAAACCTTAACAAGCTTATTAGCTAAATCAATCATTCCACTACTACCATCAGTATAAGCTGTACTAACACTAAATAAAACTCCCTTATCTTGAACAAAATCACGAACAACTTCTACTTCTCTATCAGTATCATCGTTATACTTATTTAAAACAACCATAACATTATTACCAAATTTTTTCATATTATCTATATGTCTATCTAAATTACAAAGCCCATTTCTTACGGCTTCCACATTTTCCTTTAAAATGTCATCCTTTAATACCCCAGCATTATATTTTATTGCTTTTAATGTTGCCACTACAATAACACAAGCTGGTTCTATATCCTGTCTACATTTAATATCTAAAAACTTTTCAGCTCCAAGATCCGCGCCAAATCCAGCCTCTGTAATTACATAATCAAAATGACTACTAGCAAATTTTGTTGCTACTACACTATTACAACCATGAGCAATATTAGCAAAAGGACCACCATGTATAATAGCAGGATTTCCCTCTAAAGTTTGAACAAGATTTGGAAAAAATGCCTCCTTAAGTAAAACAGTCATTGCACCCTCAACTTGCAAATCTTTACAAAAAACTGGCTTTTTATCATAAGTATAACCAATTAAAATATTTCCAAGTCTTCTTTTTAAATCAAATAAATCATTCGCTAAACAAAAAATCATCATTACTTCACTAGCAGCAGTTATATTAAACTTTTCACCTCTAGTAGAAGTATTAATTTCTCTTAAAAATCTATCATTCATATCAATACATCTATGAAAACAAACAGTATCTGGATTAATATTTAAACTATTTCCTTGAAAAATATGATTATCAATACTTGCTGCCAACAAATTATTAGCACTTGTTATAGCATGAAAATCACCTGTAAAATGAAGATTAATCTTTTCCATTGGTATAATCTGAGAATAACCTCCACCAGTAGCTCCACCTTTAATACCAAAAACAGGTCCAAGTGAAGGTTCACGAAGCACTAACATACTATTCTTATTAAGCTTACACAAAGCATCATGTAACCCAATTGAAACCGTCGTCTTCCCCTCACCATATGGACTTGGAGACATAGCTGTAACTAATACTACTTTACCATTTTTGTTCCCAGTACTAACCTTAATTTTAGCAAAATCATCACCATAAAGATAAGCATCATCTAAACTAAATCCCATCTTTCCTAAAATATCCATCATAGACGTTCTACTTACACTGTTTGCAATTTCTAAATCTGTCATATTATCCCTTCTTTCTATCATTAATAATTCTTAAAACAACTAATAACATAATAATTATTAAAATTAACTCACCAAACATCAAAACCCCAATATTTATAAACTTCATTATCGCTAAAATTAAAAGTAATAATCTTATAAATAAGAAAAAACTAAAAAACACAATAACACTATTCCTATACCTTCTACTTATTTCACTAAGATTTATAACCCTCGAAATATCATCATCAATAAAAGCTATTTCACTCGATAAATTACCTAAATTTCTCTCATTTAAAGTAATTCCAAAATCATTATAAGTTAAAAAACAATCATCAATTCTATCGGATATATACATAGTTTTAGAATTATATTTTTCCCTTGAATAATCTATAAAAAACTCTCTTTCATCTTTAAGCAAACTTGAATAACATTCAAGCGCCTGAATTTCTCTTGTAACAGCACAAGTTATACTAGAATTATCACCAGACATCACTAGGACATTAAATCCATTCTTCTTTAATTCTAAAACCTCATCTATAATAGATGTTTTTATCATATCAGATATTACTATATACCCAATAAACTTTTTATTAACAGAAACATAAATAACTGTCCCTATTTTATCAATACTATCAATGTCAACCATTATACCATTTCTTTTAAATAAATAATAATTACCTACTAAAATAGTATCTCTATCATACTTTAAACTTATTCCTTCACCATCAAAAAATTCATAATTACTTATCTTTTTTTGATCAACTTCTACGAACTTATAATCTTTAATAACTTTAGCTATCCTATCTTCCCTAAAAAACTCAGCATAATTTAAATATCTAAATAAATCATCAGCATCTCCAACAACATCAGATATTTTAAAATCACCAATCGTCCCTACACCAGTCTTATTTAAAATAACCAAATTAGAACTACAATACTTAGACAACTTATCAAAATCTTTAATAACAATACCACAAATAGATAATTTATAAAGAGTAACATAATGAATAAAGGGTAAAAATGATTTTAAACTAACAAAAGTTGTAGACATTAATAAAATAAGTACCAAATTAAATGAACTAAGTTCAAAATAACCTAAATAAAAATAACATACTCCAATATAAAGAACAATTCCAACTATACATAACATTCTAAACTTACTAACAATTACATTAACTATTTTTTCTAAACCATAACACTTATTATTCTCAAATTTAAGATATGCTAAAAAACTATTTATTAACGATTTTTGATAAGTAGAAGTAGCAGTTATACAAATTTTTTTATCGGTATTTATCATTCCAGCTAATACACTACCACCAACAGTCATTTTTATCTTCTGATTATTTCTAGCAAACGGACTTTTAAATATCGATATTCCACTTTTAATAACACCATCTACTGGAACAACTTGACCTTTATTAATATAAATATTTTGATT
>CATKEA010000134.1 GCA_949746915.1 uncultured Bacilli bacterium | reverse complement strand
GTTGCTTAAGTGCCTCTTATACTGAGTTAAACAATAGTTTTAATAAAATAATCAATAATATCAATAAAGATTTAAAAGGAGAAACAAATGAAAGATAAAAAAATTAAATTATTATTAATAATTACTGTAATAGCTTTAACAACAGGATGTACTCAATCCTTGAAAGATTCAAATAAAAAAGTAGTAACAAATCCTGAAACCGGTCAAAATCTTACAAAAAATATTTTATGTCAACCAACTAATAAAGATGTAATAAAAAAATATGAAGAAAATAAAATTGATATAAAAAAACTTCCAAAATGTACTGAATATCAAGTAACAAGTGGTGGGTATGAAGGACTATGGACGAGTTTATTTGTTAAACCTTTAGCATTTATAATTTTATTTATAACTAAATATGTTAGTAGTGCTGGATTAGCATTGATTATAACAAGTATAGGTCTTAGATTAATTCTTTATCCAGTAACAAGAAAAACAGCTTTACAATCAGAGTTAATAAAAAAAGCACAACCCGAATTAGATAAACTAGAAAAAAAATATAAAGATAAAACAGATACAGAATCAATAATGAAAAAAAGTAATGAAATGACAATGATATATAGAAAATATAATATTAATCCAGTATCTGGATGCATTTATGCATTTATTCAATTACCATTATTTTTTGCATTTTTAGAAGCGATAAATAGAGTACCATTATTATTTGAAGAAAACTTCTTAAATTTACAATTAGGAACAACACCATACATAGGACTTATAAATAATGGAAACTGGTTATATTTATTATTATTAGGATTAGTAGGAGTAACAACATATTATTCATTTACTTTAAATGCTACAACTTCACAAAGTGAAAACAATCCAATGAAAAATATGAGTAATATGATGACAATAATGATTGTTGTAATGGGAGCTTTCATGCCAGCTGCATTATGTATTTATTGGATTGCAACTAATTTATTTACAATAATCCAAAATTTAATTGTTAAGAGGAGTAAGATGGTAAATGGAAAAGCATAAATATGTTGGAAAAACATTAGAAGAAGCCCTAAATCAAGCCAAAATAGATTTACTTGAACAAGAAGAAAATTTAATATATAAAGAGCTTGAAATAAAAAGTGGATTATTTAAAAGTAAAAAAGTAGAAATAGAAGTAGTAACAAAGCTTGAAGTAATAGAATTTATAAAAAAATATTTGAAGGAATTAACAAATAATATTGGAATACATATAAATATTGAAGTAAAAAATAGAGAAAAAAATATAATATTTACATTATTTTCGGATAATAATGCTATGCTAATAGGAAAAATGGGAAGAACAATGGAAGCTTTAAATATAGTTGCTAAGCAAGCTGTAGCAAGTGAAATAGAGTGTAGTTTTCCATTTATAATTGATGTTAGTGAATATAAAGAAAAACAACAAAAAAATATAGAGAGAATAGCAAAACAAATAGCCAGAGAAGTGGCTAAAACGAAAATTCCAGCAAAGTTAGATCCAATGAATTCATATGAAAGAAGATTAGTTCATACAGTTTTAGCCGACAACAAAAGGGTATATACAGAAAGTGAAGGATCAACACCAAATCGTTATGTAATAATTAAACCAAAGGAAGAGGAATAAAACCTCTTTTCTTTTTTATCAAATGTGTTATAATATACTAAATTTTGTGACCAAGTATGTAGAAAAAACAAATTCATCATGATATAATGAAGAACAGAATTAATAAAAAAGAAGGTGATAATATGAATGACACAATAGTAGCAATATCAACAGCTTTAGGAGTAGGAGCAATATCAATTATTAGAATAAGTGGTCAAAATTCAATATCAATAGTAAATAAGATGTTTAAAGGAAAAAACTTAGAGAAAGTAGATACTCACACAATAAATTATGGATATATTATAGATAATGAAAAGAATGAAGTAATAGATGAAGTATTAGTATCAATAATGAAAGCACCAAAAACCTTTACAACAGAGGATGTAGTAGAAATAAACTGCCATGGTGGTATTGCAACAACAAAAAAAGTTTTAGAATTAGTAGTAACAAATGGAGCCAGACTTGCAGAGCCAGGAGAATTTACAAAAAGAGCTTTTTTAAATGGTAGAATAGATTTAGTAAATGCAGAAGCTGTAATAAATTTGATAAATGGAACAAGTGAAAAAGCCAGAAAAGTAGCAATGAAATCACTTGAAGGAGCTACAAGTAAAAAAATAAGAAATCTTCGTCAAAAAATGTTAGAATTATTAGCATCTATTGAAGTAAACATTGATTATCCAGAATATCAAGATGCAATTGAAATGACGAATGAATTGGTAAAACCACAGATAGATATTATCCAAAAAGAACTAATTAAAATTATAAATGATTCAGAAAATGGTCAGGTTTTAACTACAGGAATAAAAACTGCCATTGTGGGAAGACCAAATGTTGGTAAAAGTAGTCTACTAAACAAATTATTGGACGAAGAAAAGGCCATCGTTACAGATATAGAAGGAACAACTAGAGATATAGTTGAAGGAGAAATAACAATAGATGGAGTTTTATTAAAAATAATAGATACAGCTGGTATAAGAGAAACAAATGATATAGTAGAAAAAATAGGAGTAGATAAAAGCTTAAAAATGATGGAAGAATCAGAATTAGTAATTATAGTTTTAAATAATAATGAAGAATTAAAAGACGAAGATAAAGAAATAATTTCAACCGCAAAGGCTAATAATAAAAAAACAATTATAGTTATTAATAAAAATGATTTAGAAAGCAAAATAAATATAAAAGAAATAGAGTGTCCAAATATTGTATATACAAATACGATTGATGCAAAAGGAATAGATGACTTGAAAGATAAAATAAAAACATTGTTTAACCTTAATATGCTAGAAAAATCAGATTTTACGTATTTAAGTAATGTTAGGCAAATATCTTTAGCAAAAGAAGCAAAGAGCATATTAGAAGAAGTATATGTTTCAATAACTAATGAAATACCAATAGATATGATTGAAATAGACATCAAAAGAGCATGGAATAAGTTAGGTGAAATAACAGGTGATGTCTATAGTGAAGAATTAATAGATCAATTATTTAGTCAATTTTGTTTAGGCAAATAGTAAATTAAACAATAAATTATATAAAATGTTGCATTGATACATAAAAAAGAATCAAAGTCAGAAAATTATTTCCCGGGAAATAATTTTAATAACAAATTTAATATAGAGGAAGTGTTATTCATGAATGAATATGAAATAATTGTAGTAGGTGGGGGGCATGCTGGATGTGAAGCTAGTTTAGCAGCTGCAAGAATGAATCATAAAACATTACTTATTACAGGAAACAAGAAAAATATTGCAGACATGCCATGCAACCCTTCAATAGGAGGACCAGCTAAAGGAATTATTGTAAGAGAAATAGATGCTCTAGGTGGAGAAATGGCTAATAATATAGACCACAGTTGCCTTCAAGTAAAGATGTTAAATACAAAAAAAGGTCCAGCCGTAAGAGCACTAAGAGCTCAAGGAGATAAAGTAACATATCCAGAGGCAATGATAAAAACTTTAGAAAATCAACCAAATTTAACTATTCTTGAAGGTATCGTTGAAGATTTAATTGTAGAGAACAATATAATAAAAGGAATTATTTTAGATGATCAAACTATAATAAAATCTCAAATAGTCATTTTAACAACAGGAACATATCTAAAAGCTGTTATTCTAAGAGGATCAACTAAAACATCAAGTGGACCACATGGTGAAAAACCATCAAAGCATCTAAGTGATAATTTAAAAAAATTAGGTTTTACAATTCAACGCTTAAAAACAGGAACACCACCAAGAATAGCAAAAAATAGTATTGATTTTTCAAAAACTTCCTTAGAACCTGGAGACTCAATAGGATACACATTTTCATTTGACAATAAACCAATGTATGATGTGGCAAATCAAATATCATGTCATTTAGTTTATTCAAATGATAAAACCCATAAAATAATCATGGATAATTTAGATAAATCAAGTATGTATGGAGGATATGTAGAAGGAATCGGACCTAGATATTGTCCATCAATAGAAGATAAAGTTGTTCGTTTTAAAGATAAAGAAAGACATCAATTATTTTTAGAACCAGAAAGTATTTATTATGATGACATATATATTCAAGGATTTTCTACAAGTATGCCAGAAGATGTTCAAGAAAAAATGGTTCATAGTTTGGAAGGCTTGGAGAAAGCCGAAATACTAAAATATGCCTATGCAATTGAATATGATGCTATAGACCCATTACAAATAAAACAATCATTAGAGACTAAAATAATTGAAAATTTATATACAGCTGGACAAATAAATGGAACAAGTGGATATGAAGAAGCAGCAGGTCAAGGATTAATAGCAGGAATAAATGCTGCAAGAAAACTAGAAAAAAAACCACCATTAATATTAAAAAGAAATGAAGCATATATAGGTGTATTAATTGATGATTTAGTAACTAAAGGAACAAAAGAGCCATATAGAATGCTTACTTCAAGAGCTGAATATAGATTATTATTAAGGCATGATAATGCAGATATTCGTTTAAGAGAATATGGCTATCAAGTAGGACTTATTTCTGAAGAAAAATATGAAAAATTTATTAAGAAACAACAAAATATAAATAAACTAACTAATCTATTAAAATCTACTAAAATAACACCAAAGAAAGAAGTTAATGATTATTTTGAAAAAATTAATACTCCCAAATTATCAGAAGGAAGTACAACTTTATTTGACATATTAAAAAGACCAGAAATAAATTTAAGTCATTTAAAGCACTTTATTGATATAGATTTTGATATAGAAGTTATAGAACAAGTAGAAATAAATACAAAATATGAAGGATATATTGCTAAGGCTAATAGAGAAGCACAAAAAATGTTAGATCTTGAAAACATCAAAATTCCAACAGATATTAATTATGATAAAATAAATAATTTAGCTAGTGAAGCTTTACAAAAATTGAAAGAAATTAAACCAACATCAATTGGGCAGGCCTCAAGAATAAGTGGAGTAAATCCAGCTGATATTTCAATATTAATGGTTTATTTAAAAAAGGAAAAGAAAATATGAAAATAGAAGAGTTTATAAAGGAAGTAAATAATTTAGGGATAAGCTTAACAAAAGACCAACTAAATAAATTAAATCAATTTTATGATTTATTAATAGAATGGAATCAAAAAATAAACTTAACAAGAATAACCTTAAAAGAAGATGTTTACTTAAAACACTTTTATGATAGCCTTACAATATTTAAAGTAATTAATTTATATGAAGTAGAAACATTATGTGATATCGGAACAGGTGCTGGATTTCCAGGATTATTATTAAAAATTGTCTTTCCAAACTTAAAAATCACACTAATAGATTCACTTCAAAAAAGAGTAAATTATTTAAATGAACTCATATCCAAACTTTCGTTAGAAAATATAGTAGCATATCATGTAAGAGGAGAAGATTATGCTCGTTTAAATTATGAAAAATTTGATATAGTAACAGCAAGAGCAGTATCTAATCTAGAACTATTAAGTGAAATATGTATTCCACTTGCTAAAGTAAATGGTTATTTTATAGCAATGAAAGCCAATGCAGATGAAGAATTAAATAGTAGTAAAGACATTATCAAAAAAGTAAATGGAGATATAGAAAAGGTTGAAAAATTTTTACTTCCAATAGAAAATAGTGTAAGGACATTAATACTGATAAAAAAATTAGCACCAACAAATAGAAAATATCCACGACCAATAAATAAAATAAAAAAATAGCAAATTGCTATTTTTTCATTGTAAAAAACATAAACTTAATGATATAATCAATAACATAGGGTAGAAAGAATGAAAGAGGGGATAGAAATGAATAGAGAAGTTGTAGATTTATATCTTGATGATATAATACCAAATAGATTCCAGCCTAGAGAAGTATTTGATGAAAAAGCTCTAAAAGAATTATCAGATTCTATTCGTGAACATGGAGTAATTCAACCTATTATTGTACGAAAAATAGGAGATAAATATGAAATAATTGCAGGAGAAAGAAGATATAAAGCCTCAGCTCTAGCAGGTCTTACAAAAATTCCAGCTATTATTAGAAATCTAGATGATAAAGAAACTTCTAAGGTTGCATTACTAGAAAATTTACAAAGACAAGATTTAACAGCCATTGAAGAAGCCAGAACCTATCAAAAAATTCTTGAACTAGATAGTATGACTCAAGAGGAATTAGGAAAAACAATGGGAAAAAGTCAAGCAGCCATTGCAAATAAATTAAGATTATTGGCATTACCAGATGAAGTACAAGAAGCCCTATTAACAAATCAAATTTCTGAAAGACATGCAAGAAGTTTATTAAATTTATCAAATAGTCAACAACAAATAGATATGATGCATAAAGTTATCCAAAATAGAATGACTGTAAGAGAATTGGATAATGAAATAAGAAAAATGCAAGGATTTAAAGATATAACAGCAAATAGTATTATCGATGTAAATAAATTAAAAGAGCAAACAAGTGATATATATAAACCAGAAAGACAAACAGCTAATCTTGATGATTTATTAAGAACAGATCTAAATACATCGCCACAAATTAACGATTTAAATAATAACATCCAAACAAATAATAATACAGAACCACAACAAAAACCATTTTCATTTGCTGATAGATTAATGATGCCAACAGAACCAATTATTATTGATGACGAAGATACAGAAGAAACCCCAACAGCATTAAATAATGTTCCAGCTGTTGAAACATTAACAACAACCAATGATTCTATATCTTATGAAAATAAATCAACAAATATAAGAAATACTAAAGAAGCAATAGATACAATTAAAATAGCAGCTGCCAACATAGAAAAAAATGGTTTTTCTGTAAAGATAGATGAAATGGATTTTGAAAATACTTATCAAGTAATTATTAAAATAGACAAAAAACAAGAATAACAATTTAAAGGAGGATTTTCATCGTCCTTTTTTTATCAAAAGTATTTTATATTTAATTATTTTTTGATAGAATAGAAATAGCATTCATGAAATTTATAAAAGAAAAAGGTGATTATAGATGGGAAAGGTTATTTCATTAGTAAATCAAAAGGGTGGCGTTGGAAAAACTACAACTAGTATTAATCTTTCTGCATCGCTAGCAGTACTTGGAAAAAGAGTTTTATTAATCGATCTCGACCCACAAGGAAATACAACTACCGGTGTAGGAATAAATAAAGGCGACATAGATAAAAGTACATATGATGTTATTACAGGAAAATGTAAAATAGAAGAAGCAATTATAAAAACAAAATATAAAAATTTATTTATTTTACCAGCAACTATAAATTTAGCAGGAGTGGATATTGAATTACTAGAAAGAAGTCAATTAGAAAGTAACTTTTCAAAAGGAACACAATTAAAAAATGCTATAGATGGAATAAAAGATGCATTCGACTTTCTAATAATAGATTGCCCACCATCATTAGGAATGTTAACAACGAATGCCTTAACATCATCTAACTCAGTTATTATTCCTGTTCAATGTGAATTTTTTGCACTAGAAGGTATAATGCAATTGCTTAATACTATTATGTTAGCTCAGAAAAACTTAAATCCAAACTTAGATATAGAAGGAGTACTATTAACAATGCTTTCAAGAACAAACCTTGGTTTAGAAGTAGTAGAAGAGGTAAAGAAATATTTCAAAGAAAGAGTTTATGACACAATAATCCCAAGATTAGTTAGACTAACAGAAGCGCCTTCACATGGGAAACCAATTCTAGCCTATGATTCTAAAAGTAAAGGAGCAGAGGCTTATCTAAATTTAGCAAAGGAAGTGATTGCACGAAATGGAACAAACTAGAAGAAGAGCTCTTGGAAGAGGCTTAGAAGAATTATTTAATAATGAACCAATAGAATATGAACAAATAGAGGAAAAGATACAAGAATCAACTCCTAAAGATGCTGTTGTTGAAGTAAATATAAGTGAATTAAGAAGTAATCCATACCAACCTCGTAAAGTATTTGAAGAAGCAGCACTTCAAGAACTAGCTGATTCAATAAAAGAACATGGTGTATTTCAACCTGTAATTTTAAAAAAGAGTATTAAAGGATATGAAATAGTAGCAGGAGAACGAAGAGTAAAAGCTTCAACTATGGCAGGAAAAACAACTATACCAGCTATAATAAGAGATTTTTCTGATACAGAAATGATGGAAATAGCATTACTAGAAAATTTGCAAAGAGAAGACTTAAATGCTATTGAAGAAGCTCAAGCATATAGAAAGCTTTTAGATGAATTAAAAATAACCCAAGACGCCTTAGCACAAAGATTAGGAAAAAGTCGTAGTCATATAACTAATATGTTAGGCCTTTTAGGTTTGCCAGAAATGGTAAAAACATTTGTTTTAGAAGATAAAATATCCATGGGACATGCACGTGTTTTATCAAAAATAGAAGATGATGAAAAGGTTATAGAACTTGCTAATAAAGTAATTAAAGAAAATTTAAGTGTTAGACAAGTTGAAGACTTGGCTGTCGACGAAGATTACAAAAAGAAAAATATAGTAACAAAACAACAAAGAAATAATGAATTTAAATATGTAGAAGAAAATTTATGTGATAAATATGGAACAAAAGTAAAAATAAAGAAAAATAAAATTGAAATTTCTTTTGTTAATAATAATGACTTAAATCGTATTTTAGAAATAATGGGCATAGATAGTTAGTAGGTGCAATATGAAAGTGTTTTATGAAATAATTGAAAAAATCATAATTCCACAAGTTTATTTGCCAATTCTATATATAATAGTAGGATATATAATAAATAAACTATTAAAAAAATTAAGTGAAAATGTTATCTTTAAAAAGCAAAGTGATTTTCAAAAAAGTTCATATCATTATAAAAAAATCGAAACATATAAAGTACTAATTCAAAATATTATAAAATACTGTATTATAATTTTTACAGCCTTAGCTATTTTGCCAATATATGGAGTAGATGTGACATCAATAGTAGCAGGAATTGGAGTTTTTGGAGCAGTAATTGGATTAGCTTTCCAAGATGTAGCCAAAGATTTAATAGCAGGACTTAGCATTATTATAGAAAATCAATTTGCTATTGGTGATACAATTTCAGTAGGTAACTTTAAAGGAGAAGTTATCTATTTAGGATTAAAAACCACTAGAATAAGAAATTATGAAGGCCAAATTAAAATGATTTCTAACAGGAATATAACAGAGGTTATAAACTATAGTATGGCTTATTCTATGGCAATAATAGATGTATCAGTAAGTTATGAATCAGATTTAGATAAAGTTGAAGAAATCTTAAAAGAACTTTCAGAAGAATTAAGCAAGTCTCTTCCGAATTTAAAAGGCAATGTTGAAGTATTAGGACTTGAAAGTTTAAGCAGTTCTTCAATTGAATACAGAATGGTAGCCAAAACATCTAGCATGAATCATTTTGCAGTTCAAAGACTAATGAGAAAAGCAATTAAAAATCGTTTAGAAGAGGCTAAGATAAAAATTCCATATCAACAGATTGAGGTGCATAATGGAAAATAAAGAATATCAATTAAATTCTAAAGTTATAATGAAAAAAGGACATCCATGTGGAACAAATGAATGGCAAATTATAAGAGTTGGGGCAGATATTAAGATAAAATGCTTAGGATGTGGTAGAATTGTTATGATTCCAAGAGTAGAATTTAATAAAAAGTTGAAAAAAGTTATTGAATAGAGGTAATTATGAGAGATAAGAGAAAGATGAAGTTAAAAAAATTTTATTTTCATCCAATTACAATGTTCATAGTATTAACAATATTAGTTGTTTTATTAAGTGGAATTTTTTCTGCCTTTGAAATGCAAGCAACTTATGCAAAATTAAATGTTAATACTAATCAATTAGAGTCAACACTTGTAACTGTTGAAAATTTATGTAATTATGATGGAATTAAATATATTATTAGTAATGCATCAAGAAACTTTATGAGTTTTACTACATTAAGTACATTACTAATTGCTATAATAGGTTTATCAATATCACAATCAAGTGGTTTAATTGATACATTTAATAAAAGAGTTCTATCAAAGATGAGTAATGAAAAAGTTACATTTATTTTAATATTTTTAGCTACTATTTCTAGTTTAATAAATGAAATAGGATATGCTCTTCTAATTCCACTTGGAGCAATGATATTTAAAGCCAATAAAAGAAATCCCATAGGAGGTATTATTGCAGCTTTCTGTGGAGTTGCCTTCGGATATGGAGCTACTTTATTTGTGGGTAGTATGGAAGTAAATTTAATATCAACATCAGAACAAGCAGCAAGATTAATTGATTCTACTTATCATGTTGGATTAAGTTCTAATATATATATAATTATAGCGACTAGTATAGTATTATCAATTGTTGGAACAATCGTAGTTGAAAAAATGATAATACCTAAATTAGGTAGATATAAGATTGAAGATAAAAATTTAGAAAAAACAGAAGAATTAGACCTAATTAATATTGAAGAAGAAGAACAGAAAAAATTTGAAGATGATCTTCGTGAAAAAAAAGGTTTAAAAAATGCTTTAATTACAAGTATTTTAATGATATTAGTATTTGTATATATGTTAATACCTAATTTACCAGGAAGTGGAATTCTCTTAGACATGAGTGAAACAACATATTTAAATCAATTATTTGGTGTTAACTCATATTTTCAAGATGGTTTTACCTTCCTTGTAACAATATTTTTCTTAGCTACAGGAATAGCATATGGACTTGGTGCCAAAACAGTAAGAAATGATAAAGATTTAGTAGAAGGAGCAACATCATATACAATAGAAATAGCTTCTTTAATCTCATTGTTATTCTTTGCTTCTCAATTTGTAGCTGTATTTAGAAAAACTAATATTGCAACAGTAGTAACAGCTTGGGCATCTAATATAATAAATGAAGTAAATTTTACTGGAATTCCACTAATTTTATTAGTAGTATTAATAGTTGCTTTTGTTAATTTATTAGCAACAACACCAATAGCCAAATGGACAATATTAGCACCAGTAGTAGTTCCTAAACTAATGCAAGCAAACATATCACCACAATTTGCGCAATTTTTACTTAGAGCTGGAGATTCTATGACTAAAGGAATTACTCCAATACTTGCATATTTTGTATTATATGTAGGATACTTAAATATATATAATCAGGATCCGAAGAAGCCAATAACAATAGGTAAGTCTATTAAAATAATTATGCCATATTGTTTAGTAATAAGTCTTACATGGCTAGCTATAATTTTAATTTGGTATATAACAGGAATACCAATCGGAAATAATATTTATCCAACATTATAGTAAAGAACAACCTAAGGGTTGTTTTCTTTTGTTAATTAATATATAATAAAGTAGCAAAACGAAAAGAGGGTGAAAATATGGGTTTAACTGCAGGTATAGTAGGTTTACCTAATGTAGGAAAATCAACACTTTTTAATGCAATAACAAAAAAGAATATTCTAGCAGCAAATTATCCATTTGCAACAATTGATCCAAATGTAGGTGTTGTTATAGTACCTGATGAAAGATTAGTAAGACTAGAAGAAATGTATATTCCAGAAAAGACGATTCCAACGTCAATTGAATTTACTGACATAGCAGGACTTGTCAAAGGCGCAAGTTCAGGAGAAGGCTTAGGAAATCAATTTTTATCACATATTAGAGAAACAGATGCCATTATAGAAGTAGTAAGATGTTTCAAAGATAACAATATAATTCATGTAGAAGGAGAAATTGATCCAATTAGAGATATCGAAATAATAAATCTAGAATTGACTATTGCTGATCTTGAGATAGTAGGAAACAGAATTGAAAAAATGCGAAAAAAAGCAGAATCAAATAAAGATAAAGAAGCTCTAAAAGAAATGGAAGCACTAAGTAAGGCCAAAGAAGCTTTATTAAATAATATTCCACTTAGATTAGTAGATTTTACTAAAGAAGAACAAAAAATATTAAAATCGTATAGTTTTTTAACTATTAAGCCTATGATATATTTAGCTAATATAAGTGAAGAAGAAGTTGCTTTAGAAGATAATGAATTTGTAAAAATGGTAAGGGATTATGCTACAAAAGAACATGCTAAATGTGTTAGAATATGTGCAAAAGTAGAATCAGAATTAAGTGAATTAAATATAGAAGATAAAGAAGATATGCTAAATATGTTAGGACTAGAAGAAAGTGGTTTAAATAAACTAATAAAAGAGACATATGATTTATTGGGACTTGCTACATACTTTACTGTAGGTCCTGATGAATGTCGTGCATGGACCTTCAAAAAAGGAATGAATGCTAAAGAATGTGCAGGTATAATTCACACTGATTTTGAAAGAGGTTTTATTCGTGCAGAGGTAATATCATACCAAGACTTAATAGATTGTGGAAGTGAACTTAAGGTAAAAGAAGCAGGTCGTACTCGTCTTGAAGGAAAAGAATATATAATGCAAGATGGAGATATTTGTCACTTTAGATTTAATGTTTAACAAAAATATGTTATAATAAACATAAATAATATAATAAAATTAT
>CATKEA010000133.1 GCA_949746915.1 uncultured Bacilli bacterium | reverse complement strand
TAAATTATTACTTCCACTAGTGGGCATCATTTCATCTATAAATCTAGTTCCCATATTATCAAGTTTGCTATAAAAATCTGATCGCATCTGCACAAAAAAGGGGTTTTTAACATCAACTACTTCGGTAAAAATTTTTTTCCCTCTTATAAAAAAACTAGTTAAATGTACATTATCTATAACATCCCTCATTTCTTTTTGATCAAATAAAGCATTCATATAAAATGACTTATATGAATTAGAAAAATGATATCTAATAGAAAGAGTATTACTATTCTCTATATCAAAATTAAAGTCCTTATTATTAAGTAGCATATCTCTACTATCATAATACATACAAGTAATTCTATCAATATCAAGCAAAGATGCCATATACATAACTCTTTCATTAGTGAACTTACCTTTATTGCAAAAAGAAGAAACTAGTTCATATTTTTGTGCCATTTACAATCACCCCACTATTTATTACTGCTACATTCTAAATTACTACATTTAACTTCATTATTTTTAGTAATTAACATACTATTACATTCTAAACATAATTTACCTGTTGGCATATCCCAATATGCTTCCTTACATTTAGGATAACTATTACAACCATAAAATACTTTACCTTTTTTAGTTGTTCTTTCTACTATCTTTCCACCACATTTTGGACAATCACAAATTTCTTTAACTTCCTTCTTTTCAGTTTCTGTTTTCTTTACATATTTACATTCTGGATAATTACTACATGCAACAAACTCACCATAACGTCCTTTTCTAATGACTAAAGGATTATTACATTCTGGACAAATTTCTCCCGTTTCTTCAGGTTGTTGTTTCTCCATATTTTTAAAAGCTGTCTCAACCAATGGTTCAAACTCACCATAAAAATCCTTAAGCACTTTTATATTATCCATACTCTCATTTGCAATTTTATCTAAATCTTCTTCCATTTCTCTCGTATACTCAACATTAATAAGTCCACTAAAAAACTCTTGCAATTTATCTGTTGTAACTATACCAATATCTGTTGGCTTAAATTTTTTATCAACTACTGTAACATAGTCTCTTTCCTTAATAGTATCTATAACTTTAGCATAAGTTGATGGACGTCCAATTCCTAACTCTTCCATCTCTTTTATTAACTTAGCTTCAGAATATCTACTAGGTGGTTCTGTGAAATGTTGTTTTTTCTCTACATCTTTAGTTTTAATAACATCATCTTCATTTATAACTGGAAGTATTTTCTCGTTAGAATCTTCATAATCTTTATATATTTTAAAATATCCATCAAAAAGCATTGTTTGTCCAGTCGTTTTAAACTGATAATTATTATTATCAAAAATAATTGTTGTCTGTAAAACTTTACTATCTGACATAACTGAAGCAAGTGTTCTAACATAAATTAAACGATATAATTTATATTCATCATTACTTAAATATTGCTTCATCTCTTCTGGCGTTCTATTAACACTAGTAGGTCTAATAGCTTCATGCGCATCTTGGATATTATCTGTCTTCTTAGCAACTTTTACATGTCCAACATATTCTTTTCCATACTTCTGATCTATATATTTATAAGCACTCTTTATATACTCATCTGAAAGTCTAATTGAATCAGTTCTCATATAAGTAATAAGTCCAACTGTTTCAGTTTGAATATCAATACCTTCATATAATTTTTGTGCTATTTGCATTGTCTTTTTCGAAGAAAAACCTAGTTTTGTAGACGCTTCTTGTTGAAGAGTACTTGTAATAAATGGAAACTTACTTTTTTTAAGTTTTTCTTTTTGCGTAACACTAGCTACTTTATACTCTTCAGTAATATTTGCTAAAACTTTATCAGCATCAACTTCTGTTTTTAATTCAATCTTTTTATTATTATACTGAAAAAGATCTGCTTCGAACTGCTTAAAATTTGCTGTAATTGTCCAATACTCTTCTGGCTTAAAAGCTTCTATTTCTCTTTCACGATCAACAATTAATTTTAACGCCACACTTTGAACACGACCTGCAGACTTTCCACCAGTTTTACTTTGCATCAATTTAGATAATCTAAAACCAATAATTCTATCTAATATTCTTCTTGTTTCTTGGCTCTTAACTAAATCATAATCAATTTTTCTAGGACTATTAAATGCTTCAATTACTTTATCTTTTGTAATTTCATGAAATAAAACTCTTTCATAACTATCGTCTTTTATTCCAAGAGCATCTTTCAAATGCCAAGAAATTGCCTCTCCCTCACGATCAGGGTCAGTTGCAAGATAAACTTTATCAGACTCTTTAACATCCTTTTTCAATTCTTTTATCAAAGCCTTCTTTTGTGATATAGGAATATAATTTGCTTGAAAATCATTTTCAACATCTACACCAAGACCAAATTTTCCCTTTGTCGACAAATCCCTAATATGCCCTTTAGAAGACACCACTTTATATTCTTTACCTAAATATTTTTCTATTGTCTTACTCTTACTTGGAGACTCGACAATTACTAAATTTTCCTGCATAATCACTACCTGTATTAAAAGCGAAAACCTAAAGGGTCGCTTTAGGTTTTGTCGTTAGAGCATTTACCGTATCAATGTATAAGTAACCGCCACCCTCAGCGGCAACGGATTAGAG
>CATKEA010000132.1 GCA_949746915.1 uncultured Bacilli bacterium | reverse complement strand
ATAATAATTTGGCAGTAGAAACAGTTGTTGCTTGGAATAAACTTTATAAAAGGAAGGTATTTAAAGATATTTGGTATCCGGTTGGAAAGATAAATGAAGATGAAGCTATCATTCATAAATTAATTAATAATGTTAAAAAGGTTGTTTATACACCTTGTAAGTATTACTATTATTATCAAAGACTTGGTAGTATTATGAATGATTATAAAGAACGTAATTTAGGAGTTTTTGAGTGGTTTTTTGAAAGAGGGAAATTTTTTAGGGAAAATGGTTTTACTAAATTAGATGCTTATAATAATTATATGATTTGCTTTCAGTCTACTTTTCATTATAATAAAGTTAGAAAATTAGGTGAAAAATATGATATAATTAAAAAGAATTTAAAGAAACAAATAAAAGAGTATGGTAAATTAGTGAAAAAAAGCAAGGATAATACTTTTTTTCAGAAATTTGTCGTTAGTTGTTTTATGTTAAGTTCGTATACCTTAATGGTTTTTAGTAAGGTTAATTCTATATTAAAAAAATAGGAGTGTTTATCATGAAAGATGTTCAAATAAAGCGATTTATAGATTGTTACGTTTCAACAGAGACTTGTAACTTACGTTGTAAATATTGTTATATTGCTCAGCAAAGAAAGTATAATAATAAATTGTTTAAGTTTCCCCATTCACCTGAGTTCATAAGGCGTGCTCTTTCTGTTTCAAGACTTGGTGGGGTTTGTTTATTTAATATATGTGCAGGTGGAGAAACTCTTTTATCAAAAGATGTTATAAATATTGTTGAACAGTTACTTTTAGAGGGTCATTATGTAATGGTTGTTACTAATGGAACTTTAACTAAGCGTTTTGAAGAGATTGCTAAGTTTCCAAAAGAGTTATTAGATCATTTATTTTTTAAATTTTCTTTTCATTATTTGGAACTTAAAAGGTTAAATCTGTTAGATGCATATTTTAAAAATATTGAGTTGATGAAGAAAAGTGGGGCATCATTTACAGTTGAAATTACTCCAGATGATGAGCTTATTTCTTATATTGATGAGATAAAAGAAATATCGATGAAGAAACTAGGAGCTCTTCCACATATTACGATTGCAAGAAAGGACTCTGGAAATATTCCAGTTTTATCAGAACATTCTCTTGAAGAGTATGTTAAAATTTGGGATACATTTGATTCTGAAATGATAAGATTTAAGTCAACAATTTTTGGTGTTAAAAGAAAAGAGTTTTGCTATGCTGGGGAATGGTCTTTGTATTTAAATCTTGTTACAGGTAGCCTTTCACAATGTTATGGTGGTTTATTTTTAGATAATATTTATAAGGATATAAGTAAGCCAATAAAGACTTTAGCTATTGGATGTAATTGTAAACTTCCTCATTGTTATAATGGACATGTATTTCTGTCACTTGGAGATATTCCAGAGTTAGATGCTCCAACATATGATAAACAACGTAATAGAGTATGTGAGGATGGAAGTAAATGGCTTACTGATTCAATGGAAAAATGTATGCAATGTAAGTTAAAAGATTGTAATAGAGAGTTTAGTGATAAAGAAAAAAAACAGGTAAATTTTAAAAATAAAATTGGAAAAATTACTAATGCTTCTAGGTATGTTTATAATAATAAAATAAAAAAGTATAAGAATGATGGTAATAAATAGTTTTAATGATTTTAAAACTATTTTTCTTTTGTTTTTTAGTGTTATCTTAGTTGTTTTACTTGTAGTTTTGACAAATTTCTTCTATAATGTAGTTAGGTGATAATACATGAAGAAACTTACAATACTTTCCCTTCATTTAGGCTATGGTGGAATTGAACGCTCAGTTATTAGTTTGGCTAATTTACTTAGTGATATTTATAAAGTAGAAATTTTGTCAGTTTATAAGTTATATGATACTCCTGCTTTTGATATTGATTCTAGAGTGGAAGTTTCTTATTTGATTGAAAATCATAAACCTAATAGAGAAGAGTGGAAGAATGCTGTTAAAAAACTTAGACCTATTAAATTTATAAGGGAAAGTTATGAGGCAATAGTTACTTTATTTTTAAGAAAAAAGCGAACAGTTAATGCTATTAAAAAGCTCGATAGTGATATTGTAATTTCAACTAGAGATATTTTTAATAATTGGCTAGGGGAACATGGGCGAAAAAGTATTTTAAAAGTAGCATGGGAACATAATCATCATCATGGAAATGAAAAATATGCTGAAAAAATTGTAAAATCTTGTAAGGGTATGGATTATTTAATTTTGGTTTCTGATTCGCTTAGATCATTTTATAAAAAACAACTAAAAGATAGTAAATGTAAATGTGTTTATATTCCTAACATTTTGGATAATGTACCAGATGTTTTATCTGATTTAACAGAAAATAGACTAGTATCTGTTGGTAGGCTTTCTCGTGAAAAAGGTTATGATGATTTGATAGAAGTCTTTAAATTAGTTCATGAGATACGTCCTTCTTGGAGACTTGATATAATTGGTGATGGGGCCCAGAAAAATTTAGTTTGTGATAAGGTTTATCAATATGGTTTATCTGATTTTTGCGTTGTTCATGGTTTTCAAAAGCGTGGTTATATAGATGATATATTAAATAAAAGTTCAATTTATTTAATGACATCCTTTACTGAGTCATTCGGATTAGTTTTAATAGAAGCAATGAGTCATGGTATTCCTTGTATAGCATTTGATAGTGCAGAAGGTGCTAATGATTTGATAGTAAATGATAAGAATGGCTATTTGATTTCTGGAAGAGATAAACAAGAGATGGCTAAAGTTATTGTTAAGTTGATAGATGATAAAAAATTGCGAGATAAACTTGGGAAAAATGGACGTCAGACTAGTTTGAGATATACAAAAGAAATGGTAAAAAAGGATTGGGTTAAGTTGTTAAAGAGGTGATTAGGTTGAAAAAAATTATGTTTATATCATCAACAGGGGGCCATCTAACAGAGTTATTACAGTTGTCTAGTATGTTTTCTAAGTATGATTCTTATTTAGTAACTGAAAAGACTCCGAGTAATTTAAAACTTAAAGATAGATATAAAAAGGTCTTTTATTTAATATATGGTACTAAGGATTATCCTTTTACTTATCCATTTAAATTGATGGCTAATTGTTTTAAAAGTTTATATTTATATTTTAAGATACGACCAGATTTTATTATTACAACTGGTGCTCATACAGCAGGTCCAATGTGTTGTTTAGGTAAAATTTTTGGAAGTAAAATAATTTATATAGAAACATTTGCTAATATACATACTAAAACGGTTACGGGTAGATTGATTTATAAGTTTGCTGATTTATTTTTAGTCCAATGGGAGTCTATGTTGAAGCTTTACCCAAAAGCTGTTTGTAAGGGGTGGATTTTTTAATGATATTTGTAACACTTGGAACACAAGATAAAAGTTTTGAAAGATTGTTAAAAGAAATCGATCGATGTATTGACAAAGGTATAATTAAAGATAAGGTTGTTGTACAAGCTGGTCATACTAAGTATGAATCTAAGAATATGGAAATTTTTAGTGAAGTTTCAAAAGATGAGTTTGAAAGATTAATGGATAGTTGTGATTTATTGATTACTCATGGTGGTGTTGGAAGTATTTTTGATGGCTTAAAAAGAGATAAGAAAATTATTGCAGTTCCAAGATTAAAAAAATATAATGAACATACCAATGATCATCAGTTAGAAATTGTTTCTGAATTTTCAAAGAGTGGGTATTTACTAGCTTTAACTAATATGACAATGTTACCTAAGTTAATAGAAAAGGCTAGGTCTTTTAAACCTAAAAAATATAAAAGTAATAATGAAGTTTTTACTAAATATTTAGAAAATTATGTTGATAATAATGAAAGACGAACTTTTAAGGGATTTTTTAATAAGTATCGAGAAGTTTTAATGTATCTTATTTTTGGAGTTTTAACTACTGTAGTTAGTTTAGCAGTTTATTATTTACTGGTATATACAGTTTTAGATCCAAAGAATGCTTTGGAACTTCAAACTGCAAATATTATTTCTTGGATTGCTGGTGTTACTTTTGCATATGTAACTAATCGCAAGTTTGTTTTTGAAAGTAAAAACAGTAATCGGCTTAAGGAAGTCGGAAGTTTTGTAGCTGCAAGAATTTTAACTTTATTACTTGATATGTTAATAATGTTTGTTGGAGTTACATTACTTTCTGGTAATGATAAAATTTTTAAGCTTATTTCTCAGGTTTTAGTAATTGTTTTAAACTATGTTTTTAGTAAGTTATTTGTTTTTAAGAAAGATTAGGTGTTAAGGGTGAGAAAAGATAATATTTTATATGTAGTTGTTCCTTGTTATAATGAGGAAGAAGTTTTGAAGGAAACTACCAAGAGACTTAAAGTTAAACTTGAAGAGTTAGTTGCTTGTAAAAAAATATCAAGTAAAAGTAAAGTTATGTATGTGAATGATGGTTCTCGTGATAGGACTTGGGAGTTAATTGAAGAAATTTCTAAAGAGGAGGAGTTCTTTACTGGTATTTGTCTTTCTCGTAATAGAGGACATCAGAATGCTTTACTTGCTGGTTTGATGATAGCGAAGTCTAAAGCGGATGTTGTTATAAGTATGGATGCTGATTTACAAGATGATATTAATGCTATTGATTGTATGCTTGATAAATATAATGATGGTTGTGATATTGTTTATGGTGTTAGAAGTAGTAGAAAAAAAGATTCTTGGTTTAAGAAAACAACAGCTCAGGGATTTTATAAGTTTATGAGAATTATGGGAGTTGATATTGTTTATAATCATGCTGATTATAGGCTTACAAGTAAGAGAGTACTTGAAAATTTTGCTGACTTTAAAGAGGTAAACTTATTTTTAAGAGGAATGTTTCCATTAGTTGGGTATAGATCAGATGTTGTTTATTATGAGAGAAATGAGAGATTTGCTGGTACTAGTAAGTATCCACTTAAAAAAATGTTAAATTTTGCATGGGATGGTATTACATCATTTAGTATAAAACCAATTAGATTTGTACTTACTTTTGGTATTTTACTTTTTGTTATTAGTGTTATTATGACAATTTACTGTATTATTGTAAAATTGCTTGGTCATGCAGTTGCTGGTTGGACCTTTCTAGCTTGTTCTATTTGGATGTTATCTGGTATTCAGATGTTGTCACTTGGGATAATAGGAGAGTATGTTGGTAAGGTTTACAGTGAAACTAAGGCAAGACCTAGATATATAATTTCTAGAAATCTTGAGGAAGAAAATAGTAGAAAGTAGGGATTTGTTATGAAAAAAATTACACTTGTAGTACCTTGTTATAATGAGAGTGAGTCATTGCCACTTTTTTATCCAGAAGTTGATAAAATTTCAAAGGAAATGAGTAAGGAAGCTGAGTTCGAGTTTTTATTTGTAAATGATGGTTCTTTCGATAATACGCTGGAAATTATTAAAGATTTAGCTCGTAAGGATAAGCGTGTTAGATATATTTCTTTTTCTCGTAATTTTGGTAAGGAAGCAGGAATGTTTGCTGGTCTTGAAAATGCTACAGGAGACTATGTTACGATGATGGATGCTGATTTACAAGATCCACCAGCGTTACTTAAAGAGATGTTTGATACATTGGAATCTGGTGAATATGATTGTTGTGCTACTAAAAGTACAAGTCGAAATGGTTATTCTTTTTTTAGAAAACTATTTACCAAGTGGTTTTATGGTATTATTGGAAAATTGTCAAAAACAAGTATGGTTGCTGGAGCAAGAGACTTTCGTTTAATGTCTAGGCAAATGGTTGATGCTATTATTTCAATGAAAGAGTATAATCGTTATTCTAAGGGATTATTTGAGTTTGTTGGTTTTAAGACAAAGTGGATTGAATTTGAGAATATTGATCGTCAAGCTGGTGTTTCAAAGTTTAATTTTTTTAAGTTATTTGCTTATGCAATAGAAGGTATCGTTGGATTTTCAACAGTACCATTAGTTTTTTCGGCTTTAATAGGAATTCTTTTTTGTTTTATAGCTTTTATTATGATAGTTGTTATTATTGTTAAAACCTTGATTTGGGGTGATCCAGTTGGAGGATGGCCTAGTATGGTTTGTATTGTGTTTATGGTTGGAGGAATACAACTATTTTGTACAGGAATAATTGGAGAGTATTTGGCTAAGACATATTTAGAGACAAAAAGAAGACCAATTTACATTGTAAAAGAGACTGAAAAAGACTTAAAAAAACAGAGTCAAAATCAAAAAAATTAGTTAAGTTTTAAGTGCTATTTATAATAGTGCTTTTTTTGGCAAAAAATGGTGTAAAAAATAGTGTAAAAAACGACTTTTTTCATTGTTTATCTGATATAATTAGAGTATAGAAATGTTAGTAAGGAGTTTTTATATGAGAATATTGCATTTATTACAGTGGCCCTTGAATGATATTACAGAGGATGTTATGAAGATTGCTAAAAGTCAGGGATTTGATGCAATCCAAATAAATCCTATTCAGCCCTTAAAAGAAGATCTCAGTCTTGCTGATTTGAAATGGTGGATGAGTTACCAACCTTGCGATCTTTCGATTGGAAATCAGTATGGTACTAAAGAGGACTTAATATCTTTGTGTGAGAGAGCTAGAAGGTTTGATATAAAAACCATTTCAGATGTTATAGTAACTCATATGGCTGAAAAAGCAGCTGGTACTTTTGAACCTCATGAAAGAGTTAGTAGTCGTTTGGTAAGTAGAAGTGACTTTTGGAAGGAGAAGAAACAGATTTATAATTGGCATAATAGATATGAGGTAATTAATTATAATAATGGTTTACCTGGTCTTCGTGTTGATAATCATGAGGTTCAGGATATGATTATTGATTTTTTGAATTCTTTGATTGATTGTGGAGTTGATGGTTTTAGATTCGATTCTGCTAAAAGTATTGCTTTACCAGAGGAAGGGTGTGATTTTTTTCCTCGTGTGCTTAGTAGTTTAAAAAGACAGGATTTGATTAATTATGTTGAGATATTGTATGAACCAGATGATTTTTTAGAAAAATATGGACGCTTTGCGATGGTTTTAACTGGAAATTATGCTAGGGATAATAGTAATAGTATTATTTTTGGTGAAAGTCATGATACTTTTTACGGAGAGGGTGCTATTGGAACAACACGTAATATAACAGCTAGAGAGGCGGCTAGTTATTATGAAAATCTTTCGTCACAATATGATAATACATTGTTTTTTGCTAGACCTTGGGATAGTCAGTGGAAAATGGATATCGTTAAAAATGCAAATAGATTTTGTCGTGGAGCATATCGAAAAGAAATGTAAAAGTTTAATACTTTTCTTTTTTTGATTAAAATTTTTATTTTTACACATTATATTAATATAAAACATTAAATTTATTGGTAAATTTTTTGTTAATTGTTACATAGTTTGGTCAATTAATTGATAATCTATAGGTGTTTAATTGTTTGACAAACTAATTTGCTTCTGCTAAAATATTGAATTGTCCCGTTGAAATAAGAGGTGTTTAAAAAAATGAGTTTTTATGATGAAAGCAAGGCAATTAAGGCGGCTAGTGAGGAGCCAGACCTGGTATTCGAACTTATAAGAGAAGGACATGTAGAATTAGTAGATAAGATACTTAAGAAAAAACTTGTTGATATTAATCTTACAGATGATTCTGGCAATGATATTTTAACAAGATTATTAAAACACGGTGCTTATGATGTAGTTTTACGTCATATGTCTAATAAAGATTGGGATGTTAATCATCAAAATGTTGATGGTAATACATTTGCCCATCAACTTGTATCTATCAATTATGTAAATGTGATTGATATTATTACTAAATTAAAAAAGAATAAAAATTTTATTCCTAATATAAAAAATAATAAAGGTGAGACAATTTTAGATAAGTCAATTAATGAGAAATATATGTATACTACAGTTAAAGTATTAGAAGATGAGAGATTTGATAATATTGATATAATTTCTTTTAAGAATCTATATAATACTTATGTAAAGAGTAATAATTACGGGAAGTATTCAAAGTTAACTAACTTAAATATAATAATCGAGAGTTTAGAAGATAAAAATCTTTTACCTAGAATGGAAAAGTTAGTTGAGTTTATAAAGAATAATTATGATTATATAAAAGATGAGTTATTTAAAGATAGTCTTAATAGTTTAGATCAGGTTATTAATGGTCTACTTAAGGAAAGCAATGCCTAATTGGTATTGTTTTTTTGTTTTAAATATGTACTAGTAATATTGTTAAATTTTTAGTATAATAAATACTTGAAATGAGGGATAAGTATGATATTACCAAATTATAGTGAAGCAAAAAAGAGAACTAAGAATGTTACTTTGCGTGAAGAATATAACTTAGATGATAGTATGAAAACTATTGGTGTAGGAAAAACTTATTTTATAAAAACTTATGGTTGTCAGATGAATGAGCATGATACTGAGAACTTGAAGGCGATGTTAGAAGAAATGAGTTTTAGTGAAGCAGATGATTATAAGAATAGTGATTTGATAATTTTAAATACTTGTTCAATTAGGGAAAATGCTCATAATAAGGCTTTTGGTATGTTAGGTAGACTTAAACATTTAAAGGAAGAAAGGCCTGATATAATAGTTGGATTATGTGGATGTATGGCACAAGAAGAAGGTGTTGTTAACCGCCTTTTAGAAAAGTATAAATGGGTTAATTTTGTTTTTGGAACTCATAATATTCATAGACTTCCATATATTTTAGATGAGTCATTGAAGAGCAAACATTTGGAAATAGAAGTTTATAGTAAAGAAGGAAATATTGTTGAAGGTATCCCAGTAAAGAGAGAACATTCATATAAAGCATATGTTAATATAATGTATGGTTGTGATAAGTTTTGTACTTATTGTATAGTTCCATTTACTAGAGGAAAACAAAGAAGTAGAGATAAAGATGATATTATAAAAGAAGTAATAGAGCTTAAAAATAATGGATGTATGGAAGTTACTTTACTTGGACAGAATGTAAATGCTTACGGTAAAGATCTAGAAATAGAATATGGAATGGAAGATTTACTTAGAGATGTTGCTTTAACAGGAATTCCAAGAGTAAGATTTATGACTAGTCATCCATGGGATTTTACTGATTCTATGATAGAGGTAATTAGTAAGTATGATAATATTATGCCTAGCATTCATTTACCTGTCCAGTCTGGTAGTAGCAGAATTTTAAAGTTAATGGGTAGAAGATATACTAAGGAAGATTATTTAAAGTTGTTTAATACAATAAAAGATAAAATTCGTAATGTTAGTATTTCGACTGATATAATTGTTGGTTTTCCAGGAGAGACAGAAGAGGATTTTCAGGATACTTTGGATTTAGTGGAAAAGTGTCGTTATGATAATGCTTTTACTTTTATATTTTCAAAAAGAGAAGGAACTGCTGCATGTAGACTTGAAGATAATGTAGATATAACAGAGAAAGAAGAGAGACTTTATCGTTTAAATGAGATGGTTAATAAGTATTTTTTAGAAAATAATAAAAAATTGATTGGTGAAGTTGTTCCTGTTTTAGTAGAAGGTATGGCTAGTGGAAGAAAAGCTGGTTTATATGGATATACAGATACTAATAAGCTTATTAATTTTGATGGAGATGAAAGTCTGGTTGGACAGATTGTTAATGTTAAGGTAGAAGAAGCTAAAACTTGGAGTTTAGATGGAAAATATATTGGTTGATGATATTTTAGAAAAAGTAGATGAGATAGTAGATTTGATAAAATGTGATTCTAATTATCGAAAATATCAAATGTTGAAAGATGATATTTCTAAAAATAAGGAAATTATGGTTTTAATAAGTGATGTGAAAAGTTTACAAAAGAAACTTGTTTTATTGGAATATGAAAAAAAGGATACTACAGATGTTTCTAATACTTTGAATGAGATAGTTAAGTCTTTATATGCAATTCCTTTATATAATGAGTTTATTAATACACAAGAAGAGGTAAATGAAGTATTCCAACAAGTGAAATTTTTTATTGAGAAAATCATAAATGATAAAGTTAAATAGTATAATAGTAAGTTATACTATTTTTTTCATAATTTCCCATAATTTTCCTATAATTTGTCGTTAATTATTTTATACAATTAAATTGTCAAAAGGAGATGATAGATTAGAAAAAGAAAAAGATTAGATTGTGATTAACAAATATTTTATATAGAACTACCAAAATATAAAACACTCTTATATAATAAACTTACTCTTACCAAAACTTATAAAAAAGACCTACTATTAAACTTTTTTGAACATAAAACGAAACTTATAAATATGATTGGAGGATGATATTATAAGTAAAAAAATAAAAAATATACTTAACTTATTCCCGAAGAGAACGATTAGGTTCTCTTTTTTGTTGCTAAACTTAATAATAGTCATAATATATGGTAGAGGTGTTTATATGTTAGATGATATTAGTTTTGTTGGACAATCAGTTAATATTAATTTATATTTTCTACGTACTTTAAGAGAGTTTTGTGCAACTATTCAATTAGCATCTTTAGAAAGTAATAGTGAGTATAGTGATAGAGCTATGGCTATAGCTTTAAGATGTGAGGAATTGGGAAGACTTCTTGTTGAGTATTCTAATGGTAATGTGTCACAAAAGGCTTTGGATTATCAGATATTTGTAACAGAATTTACTCTTCCTATAGAGAAGCTTACTGAAAAATTATTTTCAATAAAAATTGCTACTGATATAACAGAAGAAGAGATGAATCTAACTGCTGGTGTTCCAACTATTCCAAGTTTAGAGTTTGTTGATAATATCATGAAGTTTAATGAAGAAGCATTAATTATTTGTAATGACTTAAGAGAACTTTGTGTTGATATATTTGTAAAACAAAGGTCTAATAATTTATTTTTATATATTTATCCTAGTTTATT
>CATKEA010000131.1 GCA_949746915.1 uncultured Bacilli bacterium | reverse complement strand
TCAAACTTATTTTTACTTATTTTAAAAATAATTAATTTTAATTGTAATTTTATTAAACTATTTTCAAAATCTTTAACATATTATTTAGTTTTTACTTTAGCAAAGTTTTATTTTTTAATTTTTTTATCATTCCATTTGTAACAAAGCTAATTCCGACTTTACTACTTCTTAAGTCATTTTGTTCAAATACTTTATCCATAACTTGACCTAAATCTGTTGATATTATTTGGTCTACATATTTATCTGGTACAGGAAAAGCAGAGCTTGTTCCCCAAGTTTCATAGCCATTTCTATCTTTAATCACATCAATATTAATAATAACCCATTTACCTAACACATTAGTTATTCAAGATTCTACTCCTAAAAAATATTCAGTAGTTATACCTTTTTCTAATGCATATTTCATTAGATTATTGACACGATTTCTAACACCTTCATAAATTTTATTGTTTACTGGTTCTTCACTAACAGCCGATGAGACTGGAATACCTTCAATATTAAAATCATCAAAATAATTTTTAAAGGTTTCCGTTGCTCCCTCTATTTTTCCTGGATTCTTTGTTCCTATTAATATTTTCATTACTTTACCTTCTTGAACACATTTTTACTCCATAACCATAATGCTTATGAATAACAATCGGTTTATATTTTGTTCCTTTAAATAACTCATTTCATCTATCAATTGGACATAACTGTTATTTAATTCCTTCATGTCACGCAAGTTCTTAAACAAAAAAGCCTTTATTTATAAGTTCTCCCTATATGTCTTATATTGGCGTTATTATGGGAGAGTTACTTGTTTCT
The DNA here is from genome assembly GCA_949746915.1 of uncultured Bacilli bacterium. Taxonomy (GTDB): domain Bacteria; phylum Bacillota_I; class Bacilli_A; order RF39; family UBA660; genus CATKEA01. The sequence goes on along the minus strand of CATKEA010000131.1, from coordinate 14,746 downwards.
AAAGAAGGACTTGGATATTTGATAATGTATGGTTCTCAAGTATTTAATATCAACCTGGTAATTACTTCTGTTGTTCTTTTAGGAATTCTTTCATATCTAATGTATTATTTTATTCATTTATTAGAAAAGAGCTATCAAAAAAGATAGCTTTTTTATTTTAACTATCTATTGTTTACATGTATATTACATTTTTATACATACTATTATTGAAGTACTTTTTTTTATATACTATAATTATATTAGTAGATAATACTGTTATTTATCTATAAGAAAGGATGATATTATGAGAGCAGAAGATATTAAAAACGTTGCTTGTGTTGGTGCTGGTGTTATTGGATATAGCTGGGCTTTATATTTTTCACTTAAAAATTTAGATGTGGTTGTTTATGATATTTCTAATGATAGTTTAGATCTAGCTAAAAAAAGAGTACATGATAGTTTGAAATCATTAATCAAAAATAACGTTGTAAGTGAAACAGAATCTAAAAATATCGAAGATAGAATTATCTATACTACTTCAATAGAAGACGCTGTTAAAGACGCTAAATTAATTGTTGAATCAGCTCCTGAAAATTATGATATTAAAAGGGATTTAGTGAAGAAAATTGAAGAGTTTACCTGTGATGATGCAATTATTGTTAGTTCGACATCTGGATTACTAATTTCAGAAATTGCAAGGGATGCAAAACATCCAGAACGTTTTATTGGGGGACATCCGTATAATCCACCACATTTAATTCCATTAGTTGAAATTACTAAAGGTGATAAAACAAGCGATGATGTTGTTCAACTTGCTAAAGAGTTTTATACTTTAATCGGAAAAGAACCTGTTGTTTTACAAAAAGAAGCTTTAGGTTTTATTTGTAATCGTATCCAGATGGCACTTTATCGTGAAGTTTGTGACCTTGTATCACGTGGTGTGTGTACTGTAGAAGATGCTGATAAGGCTGTTACATATGGACCTGGACTTCGTTGGGGCATTATGGGTCCATCACTAGTATTCCAACTTGGTGGTGGTGAACATGGTATTTCTGGACTTCTTAATCATTTAGGACCATCTATTAATATGTGGCTTGAAGATATGGCAGATTTTAAGGAATTTCCTAAAGAGTTTGGTCCACTTGTTCAGGCTGGTGTTAAAGAAGAAATTGCTAATAGACCAAAAGAAATTGGTAATGATGATGTTTCTTTAGCTGAATATAGGGATAAAATGTTAATTGAAATGTTAAAGTTGCATAATAAACTATGATATTTAATAAAAGAAAAGGAGCTATCTTTTATGAAGTGTCCAAAATTGGATTTACTTCATTATTAATAGCTCTTTTACTATATCTAATTTAACTTGTCATTTGATTTACTGTTAAGATCAAGTGTTGCTATTCGTCCTTTCTTATATGCAAAATATCCTGCTGCTGCAATCATAGCACCATTATCAGTACAATATTTCATTTCTGGAAATGTAAAGTCTATGTCATTTTCTATACATAGCTCTTTCAATCTATTTCTTAAAACTTTATTTGCAGCAACTCCACCTGCAATGATAAAGTTATTAACTTTGTAATCTTTCAAAGCCTTTAAAGTCTTTTTGGTTATAGCTTCAACAACAACACTTTGAAATGATGCTGCTAAATCTTCTTTATTTAATTCTACTCCTTTTTGTTTTTCTTTATGAGCTAAATTTATAACAGCACTTTTTAAACCACTAAAACTAAAATTATAACTATCATCATTTAATGGTGTTGGTAAATGATAAGTTGGTTTTCCTGTTATTGCTAACTTATCAATAACAGGTCCACCAGGATATTTTATCCCAATTACTCTAGCAACTTTATCATAACATTCACCAACAGCATCATCTAAAGTTCCACCTAGTTTTTCAAACGAATAATCTTCTTTCATATAAATAAGTTCAGTGTGTCCTCCACTTACTACTAAAGCTATTAGTGGAAAACTCATCTTCTTTACAAGACTGTTAGCATATATATGTCCAGCATGATGATGGACAGGTACTAATGGCTTATTATAGATAAAAGATAGTGTTTTGGCAGCTTCTAGGCCTACTAGCAGTGATCCTATTAATCCTGGACCATAAGTTACAGCGATAGCCGTTATGTTTTGCATTGTCATATTAGCTTTAGTTAAGCATTCTTCAATAACAAAAGTAATGTTTTTTACATGTTCTCTGCTCGCTATTTCTGGAACAACACCTCCAAATGATGAGTGGATAGCAATTTGCGATGATATTACCGTTGCAATCTCTTCACAACCATTTTTTACAATTGAACAGCTTGTCTCATCACAACTACTTTCTATACCTAATATATAAATATCTTCCATTTATTTTACCTCTTTTCCATAAGCAACCCATCTATTCCTTGATAATAACCTTTTCTAATTGCTACTTGTTTAAAACCATATTTTTCATACATCTTAATAGCTTTGTTATTATCTTTTCTAACTTCTAATGATATACTTTTTACATCATTGATTTGTGCATCAATTAACATTTGATTCATTAATTTAGTAGCCACTTTTTTATTTCGATAGTTATCTATAACATATATATCTATTAGTTCCATTCTTTCATACATTATATCAAAATTAATAAATGCTATTATTTTATTACAGTCCTTATATATATAATAATTACTGAAAGGATTGTTTGCTAAATCATTTTCTACTCGACCTTTTTTTATTACTTCTGGAAATATTTTTTCTAACTTTTCAATATTATTCGTTAACTTCTCTATCATTTTTATTCATATTTTCTTCTGCTTCAGTAAGTTTGAAATATTCTGGATTAACCATATGTGGATTGATTGATTCTTTATCTTTATACTTCATGCATATTTTAAAAATATCAGGATCATAAGTTTCTAATTTATCTACATCTATATTATTATTACTAATCCATGAATAATCTCCAGGTAAATCATTAGCTATACATTTTAGTGTTTCTAGATTTACATAATTATTTTTTAATATTTGGTTATTATCTTGATCATATATTCCAGCAAAAACATATCCTCTTCTAGCATCTATCATAGGTATTTTATATTTTGTGTTATTTTTATTAGATAGTGCCATTGTTTCTAAACTAGTTATAGTTGTTATATCTTTTTTTAGTGCCCATGCATACATTTTAGCAATAGTCACTCCTATTCTTATTCCAGTGAATGAACCTGGACCATTAACAACAATTATTTTAGATACTTCTTCTGGTAATATATTATTTTTTTCAAATAGGCTAGCAACCTTAGGTAGTGCATAAACAGATAAATTATTATCTAATTTCTCTTTTACCTCTGAGATTACTTTTTCATCAGATACCAAAGCAGTGTATAAATAATTAGATGTTGTATCTATATAAAATATCATAAAACAGCCTCGCAAAGATCTTCATATTGCCTTCCATGTGGTGTAATTACTAGAACTCTTTTATCTTCATCTTCTGAAATCTTGATTTTGATATCTAATCTTTCTTCAGGCAAATAGTCACTAATCATATCTGCCCATTCAATGATAACTACTCCACCTTTTGTAAAGTACTCTTCTATTCCTAAATCTTCTACTTTTCCATCTAAACGGTATACATCCATATGATATAATGGTAACTCTCCTGATGTATATTCTTTTATAATATTAAAAGTTGGAGAAGTTATTGCTTCATCTATTCCTAAGGCATGTGCAAATCCTTTAGCAAAAACCGTTTTTCCACTTCCTAAATCTCCTTCTAAACAAATCACCATATTAGGAAATTTTTCTGATTCTAAGTTTTGAGCAAACTCAATTGTTTCATATTCGCTATAAGTAGCTAATTTATAATTCATATCTATCACCTTTATTCATTATAGCAAAAAAAAAATAGATTATACAACCTATTTTTTAACTTTTACATCTTTTTTTATTACATTGCTTTTGGAGAAACTTTATCTTGATTTATTAAGGATTCTTTAATATTTTTTCCACTATATCTTGCGAATACATAATCTGGTATATCTCTATTACTTATTTCAAAAATTAAATGTTCCAAATCACTTGTATTTGCAGATTGTACATTGTCTATACTACCATCTTCATTTTTTTTGATAATTCCACTAATAAAGAAACCATTCATTTCTGGATTTATTGTATCTTTTATATTTTCTATTCTTGATCTTTCTAAATCACTATAATTATAAGCAGATCCATTATCAACTTTACTAAATAACTCTTTAGGAGAAGTAAAGGAACTTGTTAAAGGTTCTACGCCATTTATAATTATTTTATCAATAGTATCATCTACGTTATAGTCTACTGGATATTCTGATTTACTATCATTTTTTAAATCTTCATCAGATGCCCGATGTTGAACAGCTTCTTTGTAAGTATCTTTTTTCTGTTCAAATTCCTCGATACTAACTTCACTATCTATTTCGGCAAGTGCAGTATTTTTACTTTTTTTAGTTTTGGTAACTAGTTTTTCTAGGTAGTCAATAGATTTTTTTATAAATGGGATAGCTTTGATTTTCTCCCATAATTTTTTAGGAATTTCTTTAATTGAAATAATCTCTGATTCTTCTAATATATCAAAGTTTTCATCCACTAGTTCTTTTTCACTTAAATTTTTAATCATATCATCATACATTGCTTCTAGTTCTTCATCAGTTAAGTCTGTTTCACCTGATGTTTCTACATCTTCTATTTCTGACTCTTCACTAGTAAAACTAGATAATGGTGTTTCTACTTCAAATGCTTCTGTTTCTTCCATAACATCAGATTCTTCACCAATTTCACCCATAGTTATTTCTTCTCCAGAAATATCAGCAAGTGCTGTTTCTACTTCAAATGCTTCTGTTTCTTCCATGACATCAGATTCTTCACCAATTTCACCCATAGTTATTTCTTCTCCAGAAATACTAGCTAGTGATGTCAGTTCTTCTTCTGCTGTTATTTCACTTGTTTCTTTTTTTACTGTTTTAGTTTCTGGAAAATATACAGAATAATACTCTTGTAAAAATTGAATATACTCTTCATTGCTTTCATTGTAATTTCTAAATCTTGGTTTAGGTACATTTGTTCCTGGAAAATTAGTCAGAGGTAACTCTTGATTTTCTGGTTTTATTATGTCAAGTTGTCTTTGTAATTCTTGATATTTTTCAAAATCTTCTTCTCTTATTTTTAAATTTCCTATATCAACTAACTTACTACTGTCTTCGGTGTTTGCTAAGGAAACTAAGTCATAAAGCTGCGCTTTTATTTTCGTATCCATCTTTACATGACCTCCTTATTTATGCTCTTGGCTTTAAGTATTTTGATAATAAATCTAACAACCCTCTATCTTTTACTGTTCTTACATATGTTGTACCATCTTTTTGAAACTCCTCTAAAATTTTAAATTCATCTAGAACATCACTTTCATCCTCAGTAACACCAACAACGTAAAAGTAATTTTTTTCTTTATAAATTGCTTGATTTAAAACAACGTATTTTTTATTGTTTTTTAGCGTTAATAATTTATTTATTCTATTCTCCATTATTGTTCCTCCCTTTACCTTCCTCTGCCATAATTAGCACTATCAATAGATGCTGTTGATGCTGAGGTATCAATTATGTAATCTGGACTTGCCATTTCTTCAACCATATTATTTATCAATTCTTTTTTTGCATCTTCTCCAAGTGAACTACTATTTGCTAGTTCTACAGTATAGTCATCAGTATAGTTTGGATTAAGGCCATCTAGAATATCACGAGCATTATTTTTAACATTTGCAAATGACCAATTTTTAATTGGATTTCCCTGATCATCTAATTTTTCTTGTTCTGTGACTTCAACTGTTCCTTCATAAAGTTTACCATCACTACCTATAGTACTTATTTGATTATTTCCTTGGGCTAATTTTTCAGTATTAATTTCAATTTTTTGTCCATTGTTATCATGTAACACTATCTTTCCATCATTAATTTCTGCTTCTGTTAAGTCAAAGTTATATTCTGATTTTACTGTTTGTGATTCTCTTGACATTTGATCTTTTATTACATCTTCAATTGACTTTCCTGTTTCACGTTCTATTTCTACTATCTGACCAGTTGTTTTATCAATAAATGAGAATGCATTAATTTGACTTTCTCCTTCAGCTGACCCACTTCGTGATTTTCCACCATAGTCATAATCACTTGATTCATATACTCTTTCTCCCGCTTTTGCTGTATATGTATCTCCAATTTTACTAGTTTCATCATCTTTACCAGGCGTTGTCGTTTCAGTTACAACATTACCTGATGCAACTAATTCTTTATTATTTCCAAAACCTAAGACACCTACACCAATAACAATGGCACTTGAAACCGCAGTTAATACAGGATGTTTTTTTATTAGATTTTTAATTGCTGTTTTTAGTTTTCTTGGTATATCTTTGATACTGAAAACTTCTTCTATTTCTTCAAGCTCTATGTTATCTTCATTATTTTGTTCTACTTCTCCACTTGTATCACCATTTTTTATTTTATCATACACTTCTGGAGCTATATCGCCTACTTTTTGGCCATCAATTGTTTCTCCTGGTAGGCCTATTAATGAAGTTGGCATATAATTTGCTGGGGCATCATTTCTATTATTTCTTTCTAATAAAGATTCTGTCATACGAGAAGCTAAGTTTTGATTTCTAAAATCTTCTCCTGTTGTATCCCCTACTTTTATTTTGGCATAAACTTCTGGAGCTATATCGCCTACTTTTTGACCATCAATTGTTTCTCCTGGTAATCCTAGCACCTCTGTAGTTGCTGTTTTTATTCCAGTTGGTAGGCCTATTTCTGTTTTTCCCATTACAAATCCATCATCATTAGCATTTGCAGAAATTATTCTATTAAATAAATCATCACTTATTTCTGTGCCTTTTTGGTTAACCTCTTGGCCTTTATTTTGAATAGATGGAGCTTGAACTGTTGTTTGTGAAGCTGTTTTAATATTTTGATATTCTTCTTTAAATTGTCTTAATATTTCAGCTTTAGATTCTCCTAAGTACTTAGAAGAAGTACGAAGTTCTTCTAATTTTCCTTCCATTTCGCTAAGTCTAAATTGATCTTCTAATTTGTCTTTAATATTAACATAGTTTACTGGGTTAAGTAACTTAAGCGTAATATGTTTTGACCTTAAGTTTAATCGTTCATATTCTTGTTTTAATAAAGCCCTATCTGAAGCTGCTTTCTCTCTTCTTGCAAACATTTCTTGTTCTAAATATTGTCTACGTTGCTCTTCTTCTTTTTGTAGTTGTTCAATTTTTTGATTAATTTCTTTAATACCATTTGAAATTATCTTTCTTTTACGAATTTCTTTAGTACTAAGTTTTGTACTAGAAGATAGTAAAACTGATTCAACAAATAAGCTTTGTCGTTGTTTTTCAAAGGCACTAATACTTTCTCTATATGGTGCTAACTCTTGTTCATTGATTTCTAATGGACTTTTAAGAATAGCATTAGCCTTTTTAATTTCTTGTTGACATTCTACAAGTTTTTTTTCATAAGCTTTTCTTAGTTCTTCGTCTCTTTTTTTCTCATTATGATCTATATAATCAGATGTTTTTAGTTTATTTTGATATTCTTCAATTGAAGTCAATAATTGCTGTTCGGTTTCTTTGATTTCATCTTCACTAATATACGAAACTAATCCTTCTAGAGCTCTTTCTATTTCAGAATAGTCAGCATTACTTTGTAATAATTTAATAATATTTTCTTTTTTTAAAGATGTTGAAATAGATAAAAAGGCTTCACGTTCATCTAATTTTGCTATTTGTCCTTGGAAATCTTTTATTCTATTTGCCATTATAGCATTTTTGCGTTCTATTTGTTTTCTTCTTGGAAATACTTGTAATTCTATTTCACCACTACCATCTAATTTTTCACCATATTGAAAAGCATAACCTCTTTTGTATGCCTCATATTCAGCAGCTAATTCAAATCGACCTTTTCTAGCTTCTTCATAAGTTGAAGTTAGATTGTCAATATCTTTTTCTATATTGCTTAAATCTTTTTTATATCTTCTTTCTTCTTTTCTACTTATTTTTAGTTCTTCTTTAATTGAGGATAAGTGCTTTTCCATTGACTCTATTACTTGTTGATCTGGATTAGGTTTAGCAGAAGCATGTGAAATAGAAGATTTAATATGTTTTATCTCTGTTTTATATTCATTGATTACTTGTCCGATTTTTTCTAGTTTTTCAGTTGTTTTAGTTGTTTCTTGTGGTGCACTTGCTTTCTTTTCTTCAAGTTTCTTTTTTGCTTCTTGTTCTTTTCTTAAGGCATCTTGATAAAAAATATCAAAAATGGCACTAAAACTATTAGATAGATTATTGGCATTTGCTGCTATTCGTTCGTTATTAAGACTTATTTCGCTTCTATTTTCTCTAATTAATCCTTCTAATTCTTTTTTCTCATCTTGTATTCTAAGAATTTCATCGGCATACATTTGGGCATTATCATTTTCATATGCTTCAGCAGCATTTGCTAATTTGTCTAAAATTTGCATTAATCTTTCATTCATTATAGTCCACCTACCCTATTTTTACATATATACATGATAGCATATTTACATCTATTTTGGCAATAAATTACGGGAAAAAGATTGATAAATGATATATTATTTTAATTATTTTACATTTTATCTTTACTTAATTTAACAAAAAAAGAATAGTGCTTTTTTATTTTCTAGCAATCTATTCTTTTTATTTTATTTAATCTTTTTCTATAATTTGATTCTCAATTATAGGTTTCTCTTTTTTATTTTTATGAATAATGTAGAATATTATTCCTGCAATAATCGAGATAATTCCAATAATGCCACATACTATTAAAATTATTGATAGCTTTTTCTTGCTTTCTTTTTTACTACTGTCTTCTTTATTATCATTTTCTTTGTTAGTGTCATCATTTTCATCACTGTCTGTTTTATTATCATCTTGATTTAAGTTATCCTCTTTTTTATCATCATTATTTGTTTCGTCTGATGGTTTTGGTGTTTTAGTACTTGTTGGTTTATTTGAATCAGATGGTTTGTTAGTTTCAGATGGCTTTGTCGTATTTTCAATCTTTATTGTAAAACTTTTATCTCCTGTAGACTCTAATTTTTTAGAATCTATGTCTGATTTAACTAAATCAAGATTGGTTATTGATAGCTTTGATAATTCAATATTATAATCTTCTGTTTTTGTGCTTGTTACTACTACATTTCCAATATTTAGATTTCCATCTTTATCTAATAAATTTTGACTTGTATTTTTTGTAACAAGGAAGATTCTAACTGTGTTATTTTTTTTGTCATATTCATATTCCTTCATAGCTAAATCGTTTAATGATTTATTCCATTCTATTTTAGAAAATGTAATATTTCCAGTTAATTTAATAGTAGCATCTAGGGCACCAACATAACCTTTATTAGAATTTAATACGACATTTATTTTACCATTATCTACATTTTTTCTTTTCAAAGTTTCAGCTTTAACATCAGTAAAACTAAGGAATAATCCAAGAACTAGTAGTATTAATAATTTTGTATTTTTCATGCTTATTCTCCTTTTGTGCTATCTACTATTTCTAATGGATTTAAGTCTTCATATGCTGGTAAATTAGTAATTTTTAATGATGTAGATGTCAATCTTTGTCCTTCATTTGTAACTGCATCATTTACACGATATAATTCAGCACGAATGCTTGTTCCTTCCATTTGTTTATATTGTTCTTTTGTTAATACATAGAACCAAGTTCCAGAAGCTATTTCATGAACTTCTGCATCACTATTTAATTGAGCAAATAGGAAGTTTTCTCCTTCATATACCTTTTCGCTATCAACAGCATCTACTAATAACATAACATTAAATGCTGGATTTCCACGATAATCACCTTTTACAATTACATTTCCTTTGGCAATTACTGCATCATTACCATTTCCATCAATGTAATGATAATCTTCACTTAATATACCAATTGTATCTCTTGATGCTTCTACATTATCACCAGGTGGGGCAATAATATCTATTTCAGCTCCACTAATTCCTGTATTTCCAACTGCTTCTATTTTTACATATGATATATCTTCATATGTCCAAAGTTGATTTCCACCTGTTGTTCCTACTTTATCAAAATAAATTGTATTAGATTCTTTATTGTTAGTAAAGTTAAATGTTCCTGTTTTTGCTAGTGTCCAATTAGCATTGTCCTTACTTACATAAACATTATATTTTGTAATAGTATTTTCTAACAGGCTACCACCATTTCTTGCTGGTTGATATTTAATACCTGCAATATCTAATTTAGAGTTTAATCCAATAACAACATATGGATTTGTTTTATCTTTTTCATTAGCTCTCTTACTTCCATTAAATGTAGTATTAGCATTGGCATCTATTAATTTATTTACATTTAGACTATTATAATCCATCTCTGGATTTTCATGATCAATTGTTTCATCTTGCTCAATAAAGTTAGATGTTATATCAAAATTTGCTTTATTTACACTTCCATCATGGGCAACTTTTACTTCATTTAAAGTATATGTATTAGTAGCATTAAGAAGTTTATCATAAGCAGTTACTTCATAAGTTATAGCTTGATTATTCATTGAACCAATATTGTCTGTAAATGTATTTTCTTGAGTGAATGCGATTGGTACTCCATTTCGTTTAATTTCATATCCTAATATTGTATCATTATCTTTGTTTACACTCATATTTAGTGTATATCGTTTATTTTGGCTATCAGCTTCTATTAATGTTGCACTTACTGTTGTATCTGTTGCTTTTGCTCTTCCATTATTTAAACGATAACGTCTAGCAGTATCATTTAGATACCAAATTTTTCTTGTTTCTTTTTCAAATTTAGAAGCATATTCTTTAGCTGCTTCACTTGGTTGTAAGCCCCAATTTTCAAAAAACTCAGTTAAATTCTTATTAGCTGCTTCGCTAGCTAACATAACTAGTAAATCATCTTTACTTCCTTTTAATGATTTTGTTCTTGCTAAGTGATTAATTCTTGCATATATTGAGTTCTCATCAGTAAAGGTTTTGTTATTGTCATATGCAAGATGAAGTTGCCAGTACATACCTAAACTTACAAAAACGTTAGAAGCTTTTCCTTTGGTACCTGATGTAACTTTTTTATAAATTGTTTCATATAAATATTCAATTCTTGCTGTTTGTTTGTCATCTGCTGTTTGTGCTAATAAGGCAAATACATTATTAGTAATTTCAGCAACAGCTAATGATCCTTGATTTATTTGATGTCCAATTTCATGACTTATTCCCCAACCAAAATATCCATTTATTGTATAATCTCCGTTGTTGTTTTGAGCTGGTGTTCCTTGCATTAATCCTGATATTGAACCATATCCAATACCAATATGTAATCCTCCAGCATACATAAATGCTCCATCGAACATTCTCATATAACGTATATTAATACGTGCTGCTGGTCTTTCATCTTTTGGATCTGTTGCATTTTCTTTTAAACCTTTTTGGCGATAGAACATATCAACCATTTCATCAAAGGCTGTCATAGAATTATATAATCTTATTTGTTGCTCTTCTATAGTATTTTTACCAGTTTTTATTCCTGCTAATGCTTGTGTTGCTGCAACAGATAATAATCCATTCTTAGTTACTAACTCTGTTGAGTTTAAAATAGCATTATATTGGTCATATTCTATTCCTTTTTCTTGGTATAAACCAGGTAGACTGTCAACATATTTAGACAATTCTTTAATGTAATCAGTTATTCTTTGTTTTTTCTCTTCTTCAGAAGTTACATTGTGGATATCTAGAACTGGTATCTTTGTCCCTCCGCTTACACGAACTTTTATTTCACTTGAGGCTTTAGAACTTGGATATCTAAGATATACTGATCCTCCACGTTCTTTATCCATTGAACCTATTTTTGGTACAGTAATAATATTTTGACCTTTTTTCAAATTAGTAACACTCTGTTGCCATTGTGATGCTTCAGCATTGTATTGAGTAAATACTATTTGTGGTAATACTGAACCTTTTGTTCCAACATATATTACTAATTGACTACCTGCTTCAGCTACAACTCCTAATGGTTGATAATCATTTATTGACATTGCAAATCCTAAGTGACCGTTTTTAGCATTACTTATATTTTGATCTACAATGATTGTATCTTGAATAGCAGTATCATTTAAAATTTTTCTAGCATAATCTAAGTCGGACAAAATGACTTCACGATTTGGATGATATTCTTTACTAACTGGGTCAACAGTATTAGCACGATCTTCTAATGCTTTAATTGTGTTTTCAGTAACATTTTCTTTTAATTCAACACGTAAATCATCTGCGAATAATGCACCAACATCATCTAATAAAGAATCATATTCAAAAATTCTTATTTCACGCATTACTGTATTACCACTAGCAGAATAATTAGCTGTGTTAATTTGAATCTTTGATGCTGTTATCTTAGCAAAACTAATATCGTAATATATTTCTCCATTTGGACTTGTTTTTCTTTTAACACTGGCATTGACCGTTTTCATTTGATTGTCATCTGTCCAATAGTTTACTCTAGCATAAAAAATTGAGGCAGTATCATCTTTTGGAGTAATTTCTAAACGATCAATTGTATACTTTTTATCTAAAGTTATTGTTGGTCCAGCGTTATAATTATTATATCCTCCAACATCCCAACTATCGCTTTGCCAGTAAGTATCATAATCATTATCTACTAAAGCAATATCACTAGCATTATATTTATTTGATGTATAATTTACAGCTGCTATATGATTAACTTTTTCACCTTTTTTATTTGGTGTATTTATTAATTTATAGTTTGGACTATCTTGAATATCTTTAGCACGTGTTGTTCCAATAGCTGTTTCTGATTTAGCACCTTCTCCTAAATCATTATTTCCAGTTACATAGATTTCATATTTAGTTTTTTCTTTTAATCCTCGTAGCTGATATGATGTTCCTGTTATATTGCTTATTTTAATAAACTCTCCTATACCAGCTTCTCTATAATAAATGTTATAAGTTAAAGTATCATCCATTTTCTTATAACTTATATTAAATCCGTTACTAGCAGGTACAACTTTAACCATATCAACTGCAGGTGGAAGACGATTTGGTTTTGGCATAAATGATACTTCATCACTATAATCGCTTCGCCATTCTCCATTTACTGCTCTTACTTTTAAAACATACTCTACATAATTTTTTAAACCATCTAAAGCAAATGTTGTATAGTTTGTTTGATATGTTATATTCTCAGTTATTTGACCATTTTCAAGTTTTTGTACTAGTACTTCAAACCCAGTAACATTTTGCATATTTTGCCATGTTACTGTTGCCTTTTCACTTGCTGCCTCTACTTTTACATTCTTTGGCTTTTCAATTTTAGGTGTTGGTACATCTTCATATACATTGTTTAAAAATTCAACTTTGGCAATATCAGCAAGTTTTTTACTTGATGTTTTAGTGATTTTTATTGTCACTTTCTTTACTGCAATTTGTCCAGCTAAGTCAATAACAATTGTATTTGCTGTTGGTTTATCTGTAAAGAAGTGAATTGAACTATTTTCTGAAAAACTTTTGCAAATTGGACTTAAATTTTTTCCGTTTTCATCGGTGATTTCAACGCATATTTCTTGTGGTATGTTTTCATCATTTACATCTAGTCTAATTTGTTCCATATTCACAGTATTTTTCATATTTAATGTAAATTGTGCAGGATTGCTTTCTGATATATCTTGGCTTTCATCTACTGGTTTTACTTTGAATGTATTAATGCTGTATTCATTTAATAAATCTGAGATATTACCATCTACATTTCCAGAGATTTCTATATCTTCTTCTGTTAAGTTAGCATTAGTATTTATTATAGTTGCTGTTTTACTCTTATCATTTACTACTCTAGCAATGATTGCAAGGTCAGCTATATCTAATTTTCCATCACGATTTAAATCGTATTGTTCGTTATACTTTTGACCACTAGTAAGAATTTTTTTCATTTCTTGTAAATCTTTAGTGTCAACAGTTTTATCATTATTTATATCTCCAACCTCAAATAATCCTTTTTCATTAGAGATAGAAACTCTTTTTGAGTAGTTATTAATTTCAATATCATCTAGTTTATAGGTTTTATAACCCTTACCAGATAATTCAATACTATATTTTCCTTTTTCCAAACCCTTAAAAGTTAAGGCATAGTATTTTACTTCTGAAGCATCTACACCATTGATGACTTCACCATTTTTATTCATTTTTCTAATTTGAACAATTCCAACTTTTTCTCCTAATTTAAAATCTAGAGTTTTCATTGTTGTAATCTGATTAAGACTAATTGTTGCTTCATTATTATCTTTTTTTAATTTAACTTGGATATTAGGATTCTCAATATTTTGTATAGGTAAAACAAATTTTACGTCTAATTCTAAAATCCCATTATCCTCTGAATTCTTTGCGACTTGTACTTCTGTACTAATTCCTGCCAACTGACCAAGTCCCATAGCTAGGGTAACGGTAGGCATGAATGTGTATACAAAAGTACATATCACTAATAATTGTGTAATAAATTTCTTCATATACATATCCTCTCTTCCTGATTTATAGTATCATAATCCATATTTAAAGGCAATTATTTTGCTTTATTTTACATTTTAAATCACCTTCTTTTTATTATATATATATGTAAATATTTTGGTTTGTACTATTATCTTATTGGGATTATATTTATAAATACTTATTTTCTAATTGACATTCTC